>NZ_CDWRCK010000061.1:0-5186 GCF_977927595.1 Frankia sp. CcWB3 | reverse complement strand
TCTCTCGATCGCGTATTTGTTACTTCATTACGTCCCCTTAACGTGCAGGGCAGCAACAACGGCCTCGTCCCGTGGTTCGGGGTGACGCCGCTGTCCGCGGAGCAGCGGAACGAGTATTCCACCAGGCTTGACGCGGACCTTGAGGAGTCGAAATGAAATAACTTGCGCGTTTCGAACCCTCCACAGGCCTGTGACCTGCGATGATTCTCTCGATCGCGTATTTGTTACTTCATTACGTCCCCTGAGTGGATCAACAAGGCGTTCAACGCCGCACGCCAGACCGGGGCGCCGGGGGTCGCGCTGCTCATGCAGGCCGATATGTGGGACACCAGCGCGCTGGCCGCCGGTGGAGACGGTCTGAGTGGCTTCGATCCCATCGTCAAGCGGATCGGGACCCTCGCCGAGCATTTCGGTAAGCCGGTGCTCATCCTGCAGGGTGACTCGCACAACTTCCGGGTTGACCACCCGTTCACGAGCACGGACCCGCTTTACGGCCTCCACCCGCTGGCCCCGAAGACCCTGCAGGCTCCCAACGTGACCCGCATTGTCGTCGATGGCAGCGCTCAGGCGAACGGCTACCTGAAGCTCACGATCAACCCGGCTGTCCCGGGCGTCTTCAACTGGACTCGCGTCAGCTACTGAGGGTACGAATCCTCCCACCGGCCGGGGCCGTTTCGCGGTCCCGGCCGGTCCCGGAGCCGATGAGGGCGAGCATCGACGCCGCCCGGCTGCGCAGCCGGTGCGCGGTTACCGGCACAGAGGCCGGTACGCGAGATCGGGGGCGTATCTCCGCCACTGATCCTCGGTGATGGTGGTCGTGACGGAGCCGCACAGCGCGTGGGTGATCTCGTCCCCTCTCGTCTCCCACAGACGGGCGCCGCGGCCATCCACCGTCACCAGGGAACGGTCGCGTGGGTTGAACGTCGAGAACGTGTCGCCGGGGAGCGTGGCCACCGTCTGCGGATGGTCGGGTCTTCGCAGATCCCACGCGGACCGGGACTAATTGATGGCCGAGCGGTGAACACCGTGCGACCGCAATGTGACGTCGCCGTTTACCGGAGTGTCGCCGGGATCTACCATCATGGGGGCAGACGGGGCCAATCGGGGGATTCGGGCGGAGGGCTGGTGCGTTCGGCGCAGCGGGGCAGGACCGTCGGGCTCCTGCTGGCCGGTCTGCTCGTGATCGCGGTGGTGGCCCTGATCGTGGTCCCCCGGCTGGGGGCGACGCCGGCGGTGGTTCGCCCGATGGCAACGTGCGGACCGTCCGGGTCCTGGCCGGTTCGGAGAAGCGGGACTTCTTCGCGGACCCCGCGGTGGGCGTCCGGCTCGCGGAGCTCGGCTACCGGCTGCAGGTCGATACCGCGGGGTCCAGGGAGATCGCCACCAGCCGCGACCTGACCTCCTATGGCCTGGCCTTTCCGGCCGACGCGCCGCAGGCCGACCGGATCAGGGCCGCCAGGAAGGTGACGAAGTCCTACGTCCCCTTCTTCAGCCCGATGGCGATCGCCACCTTCCAGCCGATCGCGTCACTGCTGCAGAAGGCCGGGGTCGTGCGGATGGACGGCGGCCACCACGTCCTGAACATGCGCGGCTACCTCGATCTGGTCGGTAGGAACACCCGCTGGTCGGACCTGCCGGGGAACACCGCTTTCGAGACCGGCAAGTCCGTGCTCATCAGTTCGACGGATGTGCGGACGTCGAACTCCGCGGCGCTGTACCTGGCGATCGCCAGCTATGTCGAGAACGGCGGCAACGTCGTCGCCGACAGCGCCGCGGCGGATCAGGTGGCCGCCCGCTGCGCACCGCTGTTCGTCAAGCAGGGCTATGTCGAGCAGTCCACCCAGGAACCCTTCGACGACTTCCTCACCATTGGGATGGGGAAGACGCCGATGGCCATGATCTACGAGGCGCAGTTTGTCGCCCGTCAGCTCGCGAAGGACGGTTCCATCAGCCCCGACATGGTCCTCATGTACCCGGAGCCAACGATCTACGCGAAGCACACGGTGGTACCGCTGACCGCCGATGGCGAGGCCGCCGGGCGGCTACTCGCCACCGACCCGCAGCTGCAGCGTCTCGCGGCTCAGCACGGGTTTCGTACCGCGGATGCCGCGTACGGCCGCCGCCTGGTCACCGAACGGGGTCTCACGCCGCCGCCGTCGCTGGTTGACGTGGTGGAACCGCCCACCGCCGCCATCGAGGAACGCATGATTGACAAGATTGTGAACTAGGCGCAGGGGAGACCCGGTTGACCACGCAACCGCCGGCCGCCGACCGTAATACGGCACCCGGCGATACGGCACCTGGCGATACGGCACCTGGCGGCGACCTGGTGCTGACCCCGCCCGAGCCGGTGGCACCGGTGCCCCTTGACCGGGCCGAACCGGCCGTTCCGATCGATCCGGGCGCCGCGGCCCGGCTGGACGAGCAGGCTGGCACGTTCGCGCGCACGCTGCTGTCCATCGATGCCCACTCGCCGGCGTTCACGTCGAAGGTCGCCGCCGTGCACCGGCTGGGGGAGAAGGAGATCCGGGAATCGGCGTCGGTGTCCAACCGGTTGCTCGACAAGCCCACCCGGGCGATGAACTCCGGGCCCTTCGACCAGACCTCGGCGGTGTCGAAGTCCCTGGTCGAGCTGCGCCGGGTCGTGGCGGATCTCGACCCCTCCCGGCAGAATCTCGACGCCCCCAGAAAGCTGCTCGGCGTGCTCCCCTTCGGCAACCGGCTGCGGGACTACTTCGCCTCCTACCGGTCGTCGCAGGCCCACCTGGACGGGATTCTGCGCTCCCTGCAGCACGGTCAGGAGGAGCTGCGCCGGGACAACGCCGCCATCGAGCAGGAGAAGCAGAACCTGTGGGCGACGATCGGCCGGCTGCGGGAGTACGCCTACCTCGCCGGCAGACTCGACGGTGAGCTCGAGACGGGGATCGCGGCGCTCGCGGGCACCGACCCGGACCGGGCTGAGGAGCTTCGCCGGGATGTGCTGTTCTACGTCCGCCAGAAGCACCAGGACCTGCTCACCCAGCTTGCCGTCGGCGCACAGGGCTACCTTGCGTTGGACCTGCTCCGGCGCAACAACCTCGAACTCATCAAGGGTGTGGACCGGGCGAGCACCACGACCGTGTCGGCGCTGCGCACCGCGGTGATCGTCGCCCAGGCGCTGGCCGACCAGAAACTGGTCCTCGACCAGATCTCGGCCCTGAACAGCACCACCGAGAAGATTATTTCCGGCACATCGGAGCTGTTGCGCCGGCAGAGCGCCGACGTGCACCGGCAGGCGTCCTCGGCGACCGTCTCGCTGCGGGCCCTCCAGCAGGCCTTCGCGAACATCTACGCCGCCATCGACGCCATCGACGACTACCGCGCCGCTGCGCTGGACACCATGCGAACGACAGTGGACGCGCTGTCCACCGAGATCGGCAGGGCCACCGCCTACCTGGACCGGTCGGCCGCGGCCGCGGGCGGCGAACTCGGCTCGTACCCCGACGGAGGTGGCGAGCTGACGCTGCCGGGCGGCGGCCGGTGAACCGACAGCCGCGCGCAGCCCTGCTCGTGTGTCTCCTGACGGTGCTGTTCGCGGCCGCCTGCTCGGGCGGAGGCTCAGGACCGGCGGACGGGTCCGGCACCGGTGGGTCCGGCACCGGCGAATCCGCGGGCGAACTCACCGTCCTCGCCGGCTCCGAACTCCAGGACATCCAGCCGCTGCTCTCCGATCTCACCCGGGCGACCGGCGTCACCCTGCGGCTGACCTACACCGGCACCCTGGACGGCGCCGACGCGATTACCAGGGGCACCGCCCAGGCCGACGCCGCCTGGTTCGCCTCCGACCGGTACCTGCGACTGCTGCCGACCGGCGCGACGCCTGTGGCCGCGCGATCGTCGATCATGCTGTCGCCGGTGGTGTTCGGGGTCCGGCGCAGCCTGGCCCGGCAGTTCGGCTGGACCGGCAACCCGAACGTGACCTGGGCCGACATCGCCGCGAAGGTGGCGGCCGGCCAGCTCTCCTACGCCATGACGAATCCCGCGGCGTCGAACTCGGGTTTCTCCGCCCTGGTCGGGGTGGCGGCGGCACTCGCCGGCACCTCGGACGCGCTGCGCCCGCAGGACATCAGGCCTGCCCAGCTGACCTCGTTCTTCTCTGGCCAGGTGCTGACCGCGGGCAGTTCCGGTTTCCTGACCGACGCCTACGCCCGCTCCCAGGACACTCTCGGCGGCATGATCAACTATGAGTCGGTGCTGCTGGCCCTGAACGCCGGGCACCGGCTGCGCGAACCATTGGAGCTGATCTATCCCAGGGACGGGATCGTCACCTCTGACTACCCTCTCCTGCTGCTGCGGCCGGATAAGCGTGATCTCTACGACCGGGTCGTCAGCTGGCTGCGTCTGCCGCAGACGCAGCGCCGGCTGCAGATCACCACGAGCCGCCGGCCGGCCCTGCCCGGAGTGGCGCTGGACGCCCGGTTCCCGACGCGGACGCTCACCGAGCTGCCCTTCCCGGCGAGCCGGCAGGTCGCCGACCAGCTGCTGTCCGCCTACCTCGACCGGTTCCGGCGGCCCAGCCACGCCATCTTCCTGCTCGACCTGTCCGGGTCGATGGCCGGACCGCGGATAGCGGCGCTCCAGGCGGCGCTGCGCGGGCTCACCGGTGCGGACGACACGTTGCCCGGCAGGTTCGCCCGGTTCCGGGGTCGCGAGAAGATCACAATGATCACCTTCGCCGGCCGGGCTCACGACCCCATGGACTTCGCCGTGAACGACCCGCGGCCGGGCTCCGCGGATCTGGCGGGCGTCAACACGTTCGTGGACGGCCTGCAACTCCAGGGCAACACCGCGATCTACTCGGCGCTGGAGGCCGGCTACCGGGCCGCCGGCGCGGCCGTCGAGGCCGACCCCGGCTACCTCACGTCGATCGTCCTGATGACAGACGGGGAGAACAACTCCGGTATCTCGGCCGCCGACTTCCGCTCCTCCTATCAGCGGCTGCCGGCGGCCGCGCGTGCCGTGCCTACCTTCACGATCGCCTTCGGGGAAGCCGACCCGGCGGCGCTGCGGGACATCTCCGCCGACACCGGCGGCGCGGTGTTCGACGCCCGTACCTCGTCGCTGGCGGACGCGTTCAAGGACATCCGTGGCTACCAGTGAACCGCCGGCGCCGCGTCCACCGCGGCTCCCGCGCCCGGCACCACCCC
>NZ_CDWRCK010000060.1:10852-19506 GCF_977927595.1 Frankia sp. CcWB3 | reverse complement strand
CTCCCGGACGGTCTCATTGCCCGCCCAGTTGCGCCAAGCCGAGGACTTACCAATGGGCGAGCCCATGGGCACCTCCGTCTGCCGGGACCGGCCACCATCGTGAACCGGGCCTTCCCGGCTTCACCACGCGGGGGGGGCGGGTGATGGCCGTTCACAGGGCGATGCGTCGTCCGACCTCCGTCCGGGCGGGATGGACCGGTCCCGTCTCCCGCAGGTATGCCGAGCATGGCATCCGACGGTGGTTCGGGCGTCCGTCGTGACGCTGCGGGGTGACGTCCTGCCGGTACCTGCTGGTCTACGAGCGTGTCGCGGTGCACCATCACGAGGGCACGGGGCGCACAGGCACGGGGCGCACAGGCACGGGGCGCACAGGCACAGGGGCGCAGGCAGGGGCACACAGGAAGACACGGCTACGGAAGGCGGATCGTATGGTGACCGCAACCGGATCTCGTCCGGCCGGGATCAGCCTCGGTCGGCTCGCCGAGCTGGCGCAGGAACGGACCGGCGGCACGGCGGAGCTTCGCTTCGAGGGACGCGACCAGACGTCGGGGGAGTTGCTGGCGCGGGCCCGCCGGTTGTCGGGCGGCCTGCGGGCGGCGGGTCTGCGCCGGGGCGACCGGGTGGCCGTGTGCATGGCCAACTGTCCCGAGGTGGGTGTCACCTACCAGGCGGTGTGGCGGGCCGGTGGGGTCGTGACCCCGGTGCTGTTCCTGCTGACCGAGCACGAGCTGCGCCACGTCCTCGTCGACAGCGGAGCCCGGTTCGTGGTCACCACACCCGAGTTCCTGGACCGGGTCCGCGCGGCGGTCGGCGACGGCGGCTCGGCGGTGCGCGCCCTGATATTGGCGGACGGGGACCGGCCCGGCGTCTCCCCGCCTCCGCCGCAGTCCCCGTCCCCGCCACGATCCATGCTCCAGGCCGGCACACTCCGGGTCGGGCTCACCACCCCGGTACTGCGCTTCGCCGATCTCGAGGCCGGCGAGGAGAGTCCGGTTGTGGAGGTGGATCCTTCCGACATGGCCGCGCTGCTCTACACCGGCGGCACGACCGGGCGGGCGAAGGGGGTGGTCCTCTCGCACGACGGGCTGTCCGCGGGTGGCTGGGCAGCGATGTCGGCCACCCCGGACGAGAAGTTGGCCGGCCTGCTGCCGCTGCCGCTGTCCCACGTCTACGGGCTGACGATCAGCGTCATGACCCTGCACATGGTGAACCCCGGACCGATGGTTCTCATGCGCTGGTTCGAGCCGCGGAGCTGGCTCGACCTCGTGGTCGAGCACCAGGTGAACATCAGTGCGTTGGTGCCGTCCATGGTGGCGCAGCTGCTCGCGCAGCCCCTGCACGACTACGATCTGTCGACCCTGCGGCGGGTGACGAGCGGTGGCGCGCCGCTGCCCCGGGAGACCGCCCTCGAATGGCGCCGGCGGCTGCCCAGCGCCGAGCTGGTGGAGGGATACGGCTGTACCGAGTCATCCGCGATCATCACCACCTCGCCGGTGGGCGGAACACGACTCGGCAGCGTGGGCGTGCCCGCCCCCGGGGTCGAGGTGCGCATTGAGCTCCCCGACGGCTGCGAGGCCGGTCGGGGCCAGGACGCGGAGATCTGCGTGCGGGGCCCGATGGTGATGACGGGGTACTGGCAGGCCCCGGAGGCCACCGCGGGGGCGCTGCGGGGCGGTTGGCTGCACACCGGGGACATCGGCCGGCTGGACCCCGACGGCTACCTGTACGTGGTTGACCGGATCAAGGATCTGATCATCCGGGGTGGCGTCAACGTCTATCCGCGCGACGTCGAGGACGGCCTGCTCGCCCATCCCGAGGTCGCCTCGTGCGGCGTCGTGGGCCGACCGGACTCCCGGCGCGGGGAGGAGGTGGTCGCGTTCGTGGAACTCGTCCCGGGTGGCACCGTCTCCCCGGAGGAGCTGGTGCGCTGGGGCCGCGCCCGGCTGGGTCCCATCCGGTACCCGCGTGAGGTGCACATCGTCGAGGCACTGCCGCTCACCAGCAGCCTGAAGACCGACCGACGGATGCTGCGGTCGCTGGCGGCGCCGAGGTCGCTGCCGGCCCCGGGGCCGCTGATGGCGCCGACCTGACCCGACGGAGCGGATAGGTTCGAGCCCCGGCTACGCTGCGGGCTGGCTTGCCATGCTCGCTGACCTTCCGTCAGCTTCGGCGTTTGCCGCGATGTCTGCCGGGGGCAACCCCCCGAACCCCCGATGTCGAGCTTCGCTCGACCCGACCCGGTTCGACCCCTCTCACCTTGTCCGCGGTCCTTGTCCCGCCCGATCTCGCGGGCTGTTGCTCGCCGCGCCCTTGTTCGCTGTTCGGTATTGACCGAACAGCGAACAGCGTGAACGCTGGTCCGCGTGGACACCGAGGCCCTCGTGGTCGACGCCTTCTGCCAGCTCGGAGTCGAGGCCCGACCGCCCGCCTCCGGGCCCGATCGCGGGGTCGATCTCGTGCTCGACCCGGATGGTGTCGCGGTTCCCATCGAGCTCAAGCGCCGGTCACTGGTGTCCGAGGGCGTCGCCGCGCAGCTGCTCGCGGCCAGCCGTCCACCCGGTGGATCGGGCGGCTTCCTTCTCCTGGTCGTCGCGGACCGGGTGACCGGGGCGGCCCGGAAGCTGCTGACCGAGCATCGGGCCGGCTACTACGACCTGCGCGGCCGGATCGCGCTTCGTTCGAGCAACCTTGTGATCGACGCCGAGGTCAGTCCGGTCACCGGACGCGGTGCGCGGACACGGGCCTTGAGCGGCACGGCCGGGCTCGAGGTCGCGACCGCTTTGCTCATGGAGCCGCAAGCGGGCACCGCCGTCCGGGAGCTGGCGCGCCGGCTCGGCCGCTCCGCCAGCACGGTGTCGGAGCTGCTGGCGGCGCTGCGGCACGACGGTCTTGTCGACGCCGCGAACGTCGTCACGGACTCGCGGCTGTTCTGGCAGGTGGCCGAGCGATGGCCAACGCCGCGCGCCTATCTCGCCAGACTCCCCGATCCCGGTGACACCAGCGGCGTCACCAGATCGCTGCGTCTCGGCCTGCGTGACGTGGAAAACGAGATTGGGTGGGCGTTGACGGACACGACCGCCGCCGCGGCGTACGGTGCCCCGGTCGCTGTCCGCGCCGACCAGGTGCCTGACTTCTTCGTTCCCGATCAGGCGGTGCTCCGGCGCGCGGCTACGCTTCTCGGCGCCGCTCCGGCGCCGGCCCAGGCGCGTGCCGCGGTGCGGGTCGCACCGGTGGCGGCCGTCTGCGCCCGTCGCGTCGATCTCCTGCCCGAGCGGTGGCGGTGGCCGCTTGCGCATCCGCTGTTCGTCGCGCTCGATCTGGCTCAGGACGTGGGGCGTGGGCGCGAGATCCTCGACGTCTGGCTACCAGAGCCGGGGTGGGCCCGTGTCTGGTAGCCGGGTGACCTTCCTGGGCGACGCGATGGCCGCGGTCGTCCAGGCCGTCGAGGAAGTGCGGACACTCACCGGCCAGCCGCCTGTCGTGGTCGGCGGGCTGGCGGTGCTGTGCCCGAATCTCCAACGCCCACCGGGCGACAGCCGATCTGGACGTTGTCGACCGACTGCACGGGACCACGCCGCACCTGGAGGTGCTCCGCGCAGCGGCGGGCGCGAGGGCCGTGGAGCCCGCAGGCGTCCTGCTGCCAACTCCGTATGGCCAGGTCAAGGTGGACGTGCTGGAGGTGCGGCAGGTAGAGCTCGACCAGCCGAGCGACGATCCCGGCGACCGCCTCCACGCGTCCGCGCACGCCTGGGCGAACGACACCGCCACCGAGACCGCCATCGAGGTGATCCGGTCGGTCGGCGACCGCGTGGAGGTGAGGACGCCCGTCGCCGAGCTTCTTCTCGATGCCTGCGGACGCACCTGACGCGGCCCGAGTCGGCGACCAGGCGGGCACGCCCGCGTCACAACAGGCCGCTCGCACCACGATCGGGGCTACCAACTCGCCGTAGCGGCCGACGAGCCCCGGTCAGTCACCGGCGTCGATCGGCTGGCCCGCCGTCGGCCTCGTCGAGGAGAGCGTCACCAGGATCCGTATCCCATGATCACTGTCTACGTCGCCGCACCTCCATTTTCCACGTCTGCCCTGGCTGCCACTACCACCGGTACGAAATCGGCCCCGCCCACGCCCAAGTCCACTTGGCGGCGCGACGTCGCAACATCGGCATGGCCGGCGGCTCCCTGCTGGCCACATCCGCACTAACAGCCGCGCTCGCCCGCCGCGACGGATTTCCCTCCTCTTTCCGCATCCACAGACGCGACACAATCCTGACCGATCGCGGTCAGGAAACACCCACTGGCACCACTTCCGCCCCCACCGGGTGAGACCGGGACCCAGCCACGGCTTCGTTGCCAGCTGATCACATCACCAATCAAACCGACCTCTGAGCTCCGGCCCCGCCGGGTTGTCCATGGCCATGACCGCAGTCACGCCAGGTCCCGGGCCGCTGGCACCGCGCTCGCAGACTCCTGTGGGATCCGCGGTGGCACATCGGGCAGCAGGCTCCGGTAGGCATGACGGGGGGACGATCGTGACCGGAGTACCCCCATCAGCCATCGGCGGGCCGGGCCTTCCACCGTGTGATGCAGGACCGCGGCGAGGGCGAAGGACAGGGCGAAGTCGGCGAGGATGGCGAGCGCCGTCCCGGCCGCGGTGGTGGCGTCGACCCAGCCGAGTTCCCCGCTGATCGTGAGTGCGGCGGGGTGAACGAGATAGAAGGCGTAGGAGATCTCGCCGAAATAGACGAGTGGGCGGGAGCTGAACACCGGAATCCGGCGGCCGTCCGCCTCACGGGTGCCGGCCAGGAAGATGATGATGGCAAACGCCGGCAGTGTGAGCGTGTCGATGAATCCCTGTAGATGGCCGTAGCGGTAGCCCAGGAGTATCGAGACAACCAACCAGGCGTAAGCATCCGACGTTGCCACGGCGTTGCGCGGGCACCCTCACGAGCCAGCAACCCAAGGGCCACGCCAAGGACGAACTCGCCGAGCCGCACCGCCGGGTTCGCGTACGCGGCAAGATCGAATCGAGAGCCCGCGGCGCTCGCCACACATGACACGGCCGCGGCAGGGAGAACGAACAGGAGCGCGGTGCGGATGCGTTCGGGGTTGGTGCGGGTCGCGAACCTGCGGTACACGTATGGGAAGACCAGGTAGAAGAACGCCTCGCAGGACAACGACCACAGCACGGCACCACCCCAGCCGAAATAGATCGACTGGGTCGGGACCCAGGCCTGGACGAGGAGCAGACTCGGCAGGATGGAGAGGGGCTTCGAGCCGAAGTCCCCGAGTGTCTCCAGCGGCCACGCGATCGCGAGCCAGATCCAGATGGCGGCGAAGTACAGAGGATAGACCCGGGCGAACCGGCGCCAATAGAATTGCCCCACGGCGATCGGCCTGGCCGCCCAGGTGAGGACGAACCCCGACAGCACGAAGAAGAACGTGACGCCCACGTATCCGATGTTGCCTAGCACCGCGACCACAGGCAGAGTCCCTTGGACGTCTGCGTGGATGTGGCGGAGGAACACCAGAGTGGCGGCGACTCCCCGCAGGCCGGTCAACGTGGGCAGCTCCAGCCCGGCCTGAGACGGTGGGAGCTGCCGCGAGGGACGGAAGATCTCCTGCTGGGCAGATTCCGGCGAGGTCCTCCGGGTCAACGCGCCCCCTTGATCGTCAGCCATGCGTGCCGTCCCAGGCAAGGCCGCGGCGACACCTCGGAGAAACAAACACTAACGTAGGTGTTGAATTGTCTATCGAGCCCCGATCGGGTAAACATCGTGGCGTTGGCAGCCGGCTATCGGCCGGACCTGGGACCTGGCCGGCAGTCGCCGCACAGCGTTGTGAGGTCTAGCTCGTCTGCGGACGAGCTACGAACGAGTCCCTTGGTCCGGGTCCATGGGTGGGGCGCATCACGATCTCGGTGATACTCGCGCGGTCGGGAAGTGCCACTGCCCCGGTCACGGCGTCGGCGATGTCGTCGGGCGCGATGAGCAGGTCGGCATTCCACGCCCGCCCCTCGGCCTGGAAGATTTTTTGCTGCATGGGGGTCGCGGTGCGGCCCGGGAAGACCGTGCACACCCGCACCCCGGCAGCCGAGACCTCCGCCCGCAGGCTGTCGGCGATCGCCCGCAGGGCGTGCTTGGCCGCGGCGTACTGGCCGGCGCCGGCGCCGGCGGACAGGCCCTGGGTGGAGTTGATGAACACTACGTCGCCACCGGTCCGGATGAGGTCCGGGATCAGCATCTGGGTGAGCACATAGGGCGCGCGCACATTGACGTCCAGCTGTTCGTCGAGGTCGGCCAGCGGGGCGTCGGTGATCGCGCCGCGGTGGTAGGCCCCTGCCGAGTGCACCAGGATCTTCAGGTCCGTGGGCTGATCACGGACCATGTCGACCAGACAGCCGCGGTCCGCGGGATCGGTGATGTCCGCAGCCTGGTGGTGGATGGTCAGACCGACCTCGTCGGCTTCCTTGACCATCCTCGCCAGCACCTCCTGATCGCGACCGGTCGCGATGACAAGTGCGCCGGCCCGCGCCAACCGAAGGGCGACGGCGCGTCCGATCCCGCTGGAGGCACCGGTGACCAGCGCGCCGCGGCCGGCGAGCTGGGGCAGGTGGGCACATGGACTTCCGCCTGGCAGATGGTCGGCACAGGCGATAGCCAGGTTCTGCTTTGCCGTCACTGCTGGACGCTCCTCGGCAGAGTGGCGCAGGTCGCTAACCCGGACGAACGCGAACAGGTGGCCGCCGGGATCCCTGGACGGGCCCCGTCCGTCAGCGCGAACACGCGTCGATGCGAGTCGATCGCGGTCATCCGCGGCGAAGCAGCCACATCCCGCACAGCTGCGACAGTACCATTACGTAACGGTCGAGTATGCGTTGGCACCCAGGGGCGCGTCAGCTCTCCAATCCCCGCCGGGACGCCATCCCCGACGAACCAACTCTTACGTAACGGTAGAGTTTGACCTGGTGGACGCGGGGTGCCATGCGGGGTGCCATGACGAATCACATCGGGATGGGCCGCAGAAATGATCAACAGAGGGGATGCCGGCGCTGGCGAAGGCGCCGCGGCTCTGCGGGAGCACGCACTGATCGCCGAGCTGACCACGGTGCCCAGGTAATGACGCAGGAGCGGCTGCAGCAGATCTTCCGGGAGATCTTCGGTGACGACGACCTCGTCATCACCGACGCCACGACCGCCGCCGACATACCCGGATGGGACTCGCTCGCGCACATCAACCTCATCTATGCTGTCGAACGCGAGTTCTCGATCCAGATCGCCGACGAACGGCTCGCGAGTTTCGCCACCGTCGGTGACCTGCGCGAGCACATCGAGGAGCTCAGCGGTGTCCACTGAGACCGACAGCAGCGAACTCGGGGACCCCGGTGACGCTGGAGCGGGGCGGGGACATCCGACGCCGAGCAGCCAAAGTCGATGACCGCCTGGCGGCCCGAAGTGGAACCGTCAACCGCGCCTTCGCCCGCGGCGCAGGCTCCGGCCGCCTCGATGAATTATGATGCCCCGGATGCCGCGGACGCGGACGCGCGGCCGGTTGAACACGAGCCATCCGTCGTCCAACTCGTGGGGTGTCATCGGCGTGGGGTCTGGAGGATCAGGACAATCGGCACAACGGTTGCCTGGTCAGGTCTGCGATCAGTTCGAAGTCCTTGTCGCGGTGCAGGAGCGTGAGCCCGGCGGTTTCCGCTGTCG
This sequence comes from Frankia sp. CcWB3, assembly GCF_977927595.1. Classification (NCBI taxonomy): domain Bacteria; kingdom Bacillati; phylum Actinomycetota; class Actinomycetes; order Frankiales; family Frankiaceae; genus Frankia; species Frankia sp. CcWB3. The sequence goes on along the minus strand of NZ_CDWRCK010000060.1, from coordinate 11,800 downwards.
CTGCGATCAGCAGATCGGGGACGCCCGGGGCCCGATGATGGCCGGCTGCGGCCAGCAGGCCTTGGACCTCGTAGGCGCGCCGGGCCACGGCTGCCGGTATGTCCCACTGGATGACCATGCGTGCGAGCGGCAGGGTGCCGAGGAGCCGGGCGTGCTCAGGGCCGTTGCGGGCCGAGTAGCCCACTTCGAGCAGCGTGACCGCGCAGATGTGTACCAGACCTTGATCGACTCGCTGTGACCAGACGGGTTCGTCGGGATGGGTTGGTATGCGGACCAGTGCCGACTTGTCGATGAGCCAGCTGTCGGTCACGACCAGGCACCGCGCATCACGTCTTCGTCGGCGAGGTCCGAGATCAGGTCGTGGAGCTGCGCCCAGTTCTCCCGCCCAAGAGGGGGACGTGTGTCGCGCGATGCCCGCTCGGCTTCGGCGGCAAGCGTGCGGCGCAGATACTCGACACGCGAGATTCCGGCTCGGGCGGCGGCAGCGTCGAGCTCGGCGAGAACCGCATCGGGTACGTCACGTACGAGGATGTCGGCCACCGGCGCCACCTCGCAGGTTCGATATCAGACTCCTCAATCATGATAGCATGACTGCTTCTGTGCAGGCACCTACCCCATTCACCTCGCAACTCACCTCGCACGTACCCAAAGGTGTCCTGATATGCGGGGGCGTCTCCGGGGGCGTCTGCGGAGTCGAAATGAAATAACTTGCGCGTTTCGAACCCTCCACAGGCCTGTGACTTGCGATGATGCTCTCGATTACGTATTTGTTACTTCATTACGTCCCCTGCGGGTCGTGCGTAAGGTCGGCCAACGTCTTCTCGGCGCGTTGAGAATATTTTCGTGGAGCCGCCGACGGGTTTCCAACTAGCGTGCCACGGCTGTTGCCACGTAGGCGGATTATCCACGACGGCAGAGGCAATGCTAGGTGGCGGACTGGGGCCTGGA
>NZ_CDWRCK010000060.1:0-10473 GCF_977927595.1 Frankia sp. CcWB3 | reverse complement strand
AAGAAGGAGAGCAACGTCCCCGCCAGCGACGCGCCGATCGCGATCGACCAGCCCACCGGACCGAGCGGGGTGCAACCGAAGAACTGGCTGACGCCTGGCATCTGCACGATGGCGGCCAGGACGACCGCCGAGGCGACGATGCTCAGCAGGACCGTCCGGCTGCGGCCGCCGACGAGCAGTGTCTGGCCCAGTTGTGAGCCGACGAGCGCGGCGAGGCCGACCGTGTTCGCGTGCCGTCGGCGCCCGGTGAGGCGGGCGGTGATCCAGGCACCTGCGGCGGCGAGGGTCGTGGCGACCGTCCGCACCGCGATCTCCCGGTTCAGGGCGGTACCGAGGGATCGCTCGGGGCCCTCGCCGAGGAGCTGTCCGGTCACCTCCGGATCCGGCTCGCGCAGCGCGACGGCCAGGGCCGGGGCGAGATCGGTGAGCAGATTGACGAGCAGCAGTTGCCGCGCGGACAGCGGCGATCGCCCGGTGGCCATGGAGCCGAGGAGGGTGAACGCGATTTCGCCGAGGTTCCCGCCCACGAAGATGCCCAGGGCCTGGCGGACCGAGGCCCACATCGAACGGCCCTCGACGAGCACGTCGATGATCGTGTCCAGCTGGTCGTCCGTCACGATCACGTCGGCGGCGGCCCGGGCCGCCGGCGTGCCGCGCCGGCCCAACGCGAGGCCGACGTCGGCGAGCCGGATGGCGGGCGCATCGTTGGCGCCGTCGCCGGTCATCGCCACCGTCTTGCCCAGCCGCTGGTAGGCCTCCACGACCCGCACCTTGTGCAGCGGAGTGCCCCGGGCGATCACGGCCACCCTGGGCAGGACCGCGTCCAGGGCCTCGTTGTCCATGGCCTCGAGTTCGGCACCCGTCAGCATGATCTGGTTGTCGGTGAGCACTCCCAGCTCGGTGGCGATCGTCCTGGCAGTGGCCGGATGGTCTCCGGTCATCATCAGCACCTGCACGCCCGCGGCGCGTAGCGCCTCCAGCGACGCCCCGGCCGTGGTCCGGACCGGGTCGGAGAGGACAAGGAAGCCGAGGAAGGTCAACTCGGCCACGCTGTCATCGGTGAGTCCCTCGTCCGCCGGTCGGGGCGCGGAACCCAGGTCGCGATCGGCCACCGCGAGGACGCGGTAGCCCGCGCCCGCGAGCCGGCTGTGCTCCTGGATGAGCCTCGCCCGCCGGCGGTCGTTCAGCGGTGCCGTGCCGTCGGCGGTCCGGAGGCGGACGCACCGTGGCAGCAGCACCTCGGGCGCCCCCTTGACGCTCAGCAGCGTGGTCGTGCCGGCATCCCCCACTGCCGCGTGGTAGCCGCGGCCCGGCTCGAAGGGAAGCGAGGCCGTCGGCGACCACACGGCGAGACCGTACTCGCGGGTCACCGCAGCCGCGGCCGCTCCCTTCTGCACCGCGCGGTCGGTCGGATGCGGCAACTTCTTCTTGCCTTTGCCGCGCGGCGTGGCGCGTAGCCCGGCGGCCAGCACCCGCCGATGCGTCGGTCCGAACTCGGTCGCCGCAGCGGTATGCGTGCCGTCCGAGACGGCGTGCAGGCGGATCCTGCCCTCGGTGAGCGTTCCGGTCTTGTCGAAACCCAGCACGTCCACCCGGCCGAGGGTCTCGATGGTGCGGGGGTTGCGTACCAGCGCGCCCCGCGCCGAGAGCCGTCGGGCGGCGGAAAGTTGGGCGGCGGTGGCGAGGAAGGGCAGCCCTTCGGGCACCGCCGCGACGGCGAGCGCTACCCCGGCGCTGAGGGTGTCCCGGATCGGCAGGCCACGGATCAACCCGGAGGCCAACAGTGCCCCGGCGGCGCCGAGCGCCACCGGAATGGTGAGATCGGTAATTGTGGACAGTCGCGCCTCGACGCCGCTGAGCCGGGCGGGACCGGCGGTCGCGGCCATGCTGCGCCCCGCCTCGGTGGCCGGGCCGGTGGCCACCACCACGCCGGTGCCCCGCCCGCCGGCGACGGTCGTTCCTTCGTAGATCATCGAGGAGCGGTCCGCCAGGTTGGCGGCTGCTACTGGTCCGGGCGACTTCGTGACCGGCATGGACTCGCCGGTCAGCGACGACTCGTCGACGTCGAGTCCCGTCGTCGACAGGAGCCGGCAGTCCGCGGGGACGACATCCCCGGCCCCGACCATGATGATGTCGCCCGGGACCAGGTTGTCCGCCGGCAGCTTGGTCTCCTCGCCGTCCCGCAGCAACCGGGCCGGAACCGCCGAGACAGCGAACAGTCGGGCGAGCGCCCGGTCCGCCCGTAGCTGCTGGACCGCGCCGGCGAACGCCGAGCCGATCGCGACGCTGAGCACCAGACCGGCGTCCAGCACGGAACCGGTCGCGGCCGACAGCGCGGCGCCGCCGAGGAGGACGGGGGTGAGCGGGTTGGCCAGCTCGGCCGCGAACGCCCGGACGAGGCTGGGCGCGGTCGCCTGCATCGACACCGCGCCGTCCTGGCGGCGTCGCGCCGCATCCTCGGTGGACAGTCCACCCGGGCGGCTGTCCAGCCGAGCCAGGCAGTCCTCGGCCGGCAGGATGTGCCACGGGGTACGGGGGACCGCGAGCGGCGGGGGGCAGCGACCCAGTTCCCGCGCCGCCCAGATCCCCTCGCCGAGGGCGGCGGTGACCGCCGCGGTGACCATTGTCATGGCCCGGGACACCAGCCGCGGGTCGGCCCCGGTGAGCATGGCCAACGCGCCGGCACCCGAGCCCACCTGGGCGAGCCGCACCGCGTGCTGGCTCACCCGGGCGGCCGCGGCGACCGCCTCGACCACGAGGCTGGCGGCGGCCAGGTCATTCCCGACCAGGATGTGCGCCCCCCAGGCCGGCGAGCCGTCGTGGCCGTTCACGCCGACGCCGCAGTCCGCGGTGCCGACCGCGGCCCGTCGGCGGGACACGACGAGGACGCCGCCGCGCTCGGCCTGCAGACCGCGGATCGCGCCGACGAGCCGGTCCCCCCCGGGTACCCCGGGAAGGTTGGTGTCCTCCGCTGTTCCGCCGGCGCCGGCGGGAAGGTCACCGGCGACGAACACCGCCCGCCCGGAACGGCGGCAGGCGGCCAGCAGGTGGTGGCTCCCCTCCGCTCGCCCGGGTACGATCGACACGATCGCCATCAGCCTGCTGCCCTGAGCCAGACCGAGCACCGTGTCCGCCCCGGACCGGGCCAGTGCGCGGCGCTCCCGGACACCGGTCCGGCCGCGCAGGCCGAGCTGTTCCACCGGCCCGAGGGCCCAGCCCTCCGCGGTGGCGACGGTGCTGATACCGGCCGGACGGAACAGGGCGTGCGCGCGGACCGCGACGTCGCTGCGGTCCGCACCGGCCAGCGGCACGACGTCGGCGATGATGCGTTCCTCGCTGCGCAGGACGTCGGCGTCGATGACGATGGTGTCGACGCGGTCGAGCACCCGCAGGGCCGCCGAATCCATGACGTGGACGCCGCGACGCGCCAGGACGCGGGTCAACTGGGCGGCGAAGCCCTCCCGCCCGACCCGGGCCGGGCGTGGCAGCGAGGTGGCGGCCAGCGCCGCGGCACGGCGCGGATTCCCGCTGGCGGCGGTGGCGGCCGCGAACCCGCCGAGTCCGGCGAGTACGGCGAGGTCGGCGTAGCGATCCACGGGACCGTCCGGCAGCGGCCGCGGCCGTTCGGTCACCACCGGCTCGGCCGCGGCCCAGTCCGGATGACCGAGCAGCTCGTCCCGAGCCGCCAGGAAGGTGTCTCGGCGCGCACGCGCCTCGCCCAGCATGACCATCCGGTAGCCGGCGTCGACCGCGAGACCGAGATTCCCCTGCGCCAGGGCGAGGGCACCGGCATTGACCAGCCCGAGGACGACGTCAGCCCGGCCCGCGCCGAGCATCTGCTCCACCCACCGGCGTAGCCGGGGTTGGGTGTCGACGAGGGTGACCAGCGATGCGATCTCGATGGGCAGCGGCACCGCCCGGGCGAGCCGGCCCGCTGACGCCAGCGCGAACGCGACCCCGTCGGCGGCCAGTGCCGTGGCCGTCCGGCGGATCGGCGCCGCGAACCTCGGTACCGCTCCTGGCCTCGGTTCGAGCGCGACGCCCTCCACCCGGCCGAGGGCCGCGACCAGATCGTCAAGGGCGGGGGGCGGTTCGGCGAGCCCGATCAGGACACATTGCAACGGCTCGTTGACCCGGGCCCACGCCACCCCGGGCTGATTCTCCAGTACTCGTTCCACCTGCCGGCGACGGGATTCGCCGGCCGGCCCGGAGATCCCACGGACCCCGAGACTGAGGAGGCGGTAGGCGCCGGCCTTCTCCCGCGGTTCGCCGGCCGCCGTGGAGCCGGCGATCTCGTGATCGACGCTGTCGTGATCGACGGCGCGGGGCGCGGGGGGCCCGAGTGCGGGGGAACCGGGCTTCGAAGCCGGACTCCACCCGGTCCGGGCATGGGCGAGAACCGTATGGGCGAGAACCGGCTGGACCACCGCCCCCAGGAGGGCGCTCGGCACGCGCAGGACGGTCCGGGCTGCGGGCAGACGCATCCGCGCGGCCTCCTCCTCCTCATTGCGTGATCATCGCGTGCGGCGGGCGCGGGCCACGGCTGCCTCGTAGTCCTACCGACTACCCTCTCCGCCCGCTTACTAACTGATCGTTCTAGGCGGTCGGTTAGAACGAGGACCGGACGCCGTGGCTCTGCACCGCCCCCCCGGGCGGTGGCCAGCGCCCGGGGCGAGAAGATGATGTTGGACTGGTCCATGAAACTGAAGGCGAACAGCCCGTCCAGGCTGAGCTTGCGCGCCTCGTCGCCGGCGAGCAGGGCGTGCATGTCCGCGTCCCAGACCGCCTGCGACCCCGACTTGAAATGCGCCACCATGACCGGGCCGTACTGTCCCAGCAGCTTCGTCATGTTCCGCACGTCGGCGGCGTTGGAATCGTTCCCCATCGCCTGGAAGCTCTGGAAGTCCGACGCCCGCAGCACGTCCGCGAAGTGTGTGATCAGGGAGCGGCCGCCGCCCTTCACCGGATCGTCCCAGCGGCTCTGCCAACCGCCCCAGCCCAGCGACACCCGGGCGTTGGGCGCCCCGGCATGGAAGATCTCCTGGGTCGCCAGGTACCGGTCCTGCAGAGCCCGGTAGTAGTTCGTGGTCTCGGGCGTGGCGGCCCACTCGTTGGACTGGCACGGATATGTCTGCAGCTCGGTGAAGAGCGTGACGTAGAGCGCCGGGCCGTTCGCGGGCCCGGCGAAGATCGAGGCGAGCTCGCGGGCGTCGGCGAGAAAGGCGCCGGACAACGGGTACTCCCGGCCGCAGGCGGGGCCATGGGAGGTCTGGAAGGTCCCCACGCTGCCGGTGCCGTCGAGCCAGACGACGAGATGAATGCCGTGTCCGGAATGGTAAACTTCGGGAATCAGGTCCGCCCGCCACTTCCGTAGGAAGCTCAGGTCGCCCGGGCCGTTGTACCAGGTGGTGAGAAAGTCCAGGTCTCCGGCGAGCGGCGAGGCGAGGGCGCTGTCGAGCGCCGGCCCGAGGCCGAAGCGCAGCTTGCCCGGCTGGGTCGCCGGGACGGGTCGGATTCCCGCCGCCAACTCCCGCCGCCAGGGGCCGGGCCGCGGATCCCCGTCAGCGAGTGGTCCATGGGCGTCGTGTGGTGTACGGGCGACGGGTAGGCCGGGAAGACTGGCCGCGCTGGTGGGCCCTGGCCTGTCCGGGTTACTGGACCCGTCCGGGCTGCTGTCGTTGTGGCCGCGGTGTTCGTGACCGAGGGTCGCGACAAGAACGGCACTCATGGCGAGGAGGACGAGGACGAGTACGCCGGGATGTCGCGACAGTCGACTACGTATGGACACGATCCTCCTGCCGCGGCTGCCGGGTAGCGGCGAAAGTGTAGTTGATTAGACGCGCATCGGAGTTATTTTTTGCGGGCGAGTCGAGCGGAGCGGGTGAGGGAATCCGACGATGATGGCGTTTCCTGGCATCGCCCCGTGGCGCGCCCGCCCGCGCGGAACCCCGGCTGAGCAGGAGAAGCATGACCGCCGACCCGGATCTTCGGATGAGCACCGCTCTCATCACCGGCGCATCCTCGGGCATCGGCGCGGCGTTCGCCGAGGCGTACGCGGACCGTGGAGCCCGGCTCGTCCTCGTGGCGCCGTCCGAACCGAAGCTGTGGATGGTCGCGGAGCGCCTCGCTGCCCGGTACGGCACCGAGGCGCACGTCATCGCGGTCGACCTCGCCGACGAGCGTGGTCCGGACCGTCTCGCCGAGGCGGTCGCCGAAGCGGGCCTGGAGGTCGACATCCTCGTCAACAACGCCGGGTTCGGGACACGCGGCCCTTACCATGAGCTGTCCGCCGACCGGGATCATCGTGAGGTGATGCTGAACGTGGTGGCCGTCGAACGGGTCGCGCACCTGTTCCTGCCGGGCATGGTGGCCCGGGGCCGCGGCACGGTCATCAACGTCTCCTCCACCTCGGGTTTCCAGGCCGTCCCGTATATGGCCGTCTACGGGGCCTCGAAGGCCTTCGTCCTGTCGTTCTCGATCGGCCTGTGGGCCGAGTACCGTCGGCGGGGGGTCCGCGTCCTCGCGTTATGCCCCGGACCGACCGACACCGAGTTCTTCGAGGTGCTGGGAACCCGGATGTCCGCCGGTGGCCGGTTGCGGACCACGGACGAGGTGATCGCCACCGCGTTCCGTGCCCTCGACCGCGGCCAGGCGTATGTCATCGACGGACGGCTGAACTACCTGGCCTCCGCTGCCTCCCGACTGCTGCCGCGCGGACTGGTTGCGCGGATCACCGAATGGGTACTGCGCCCCGGCCGCTCGCGGCCGCCGGACCCGCCGACGTCAGTCCGCCGAGTTCGGCTACCAGCTCGTAGGAGCGGATCCGGTCCGCCAGCCGGGTGACGTTGGTGACGACCATGACCTCGTCGGCGCCCGTCTCGTCGAGCAGTGCGTCGATCCCCGCGCGAACCGTCACTGGGGAGCCGACGATGTGCGAGGCGGTGGCGGCCTCCGCGATCGACCGCTCCCGCGAGGTCCACGGGTAGGCTGCGGCCTCCGCGGGCGAGGGGAACACCCCGGGGCGGCCGGTACGCAGCCGCAGCATCGCCAGCCGCTGCGGTCCGGCCAGCCACTCCGCGCGCTCGTCGTCGGCGGCGCAGAGTACCGCGGCGGCGACGAGCGCGTACGGTCGCTCCCGGCCGGGCGAGGGACGGAAGGACTTCCGGTAGAGCTCCAGCGCCGGCACTGTGTTCACCGAGCTGAAATGGTGCGCGAACGCGAACGGCAGGCCGAGCATGCCGGCCACCTGGGCGCTGTAGCCACTCGATCCCAGCAACCAGATGGGCGGCATCTCGGCCCGCGGGAACGCGGTGACGCCGTGCCTTGGGTGCGAGTCGGGGAAATCCCCCCCGGCCAGAAAGGTCGTCAGTTCGGCGAGCTGCGCGGGGAAGTCGTCGATGGCCGGCAGGTCGCTGGTGCGGCGCAGAGCCCGGGCGGTCGCGGGATCGGTGCCGGGAGCACGGCCGATACCCAGATCGATCCGTCCCGGGAAGAGGGTGCCCAACGTGCCGAACTGTTCGGCGATGGCGAGTGGCGCATGGTTGGGCAGCATCACCCCACCGGACCCCACCCTGAGGGTGGTGGTGGCCGCGGCAACCTGGCTGATGAGGATCGAGGTCGCCGAGCTTGCGATCCCCGGGATGCCGTGATGCTCGGCCAACCAGTATCGGGTGTATCCGAGCCTTTCGGCATGTCGGGCGAGTTCGAGCGTCCCGCGGACCGCGTCGGTGGCGGGGACGCCGGTGCCCACCGGGACGAGATCCAACACGGACAAGGGGACAGGTCGGGTCGGGCTCACGGCTGGTTGCAACGAAGCATCCGGCCGCGCTCTTCCCCGGGCACCGGGTACTTCCCCGGGCACCCCGGGGGCCATCAGCCGCCGACCGTCTCCATGTAGTCCTCGGCCACCTCGTCGAGATCGTCCGTCGGATAACCGAGGGCGACGCGCACCCGCCGCCGGCCGACCAGCAGGAGATCGAGCATGAAGTCGGGGACCGTGGCGTGTTCGCAGCGGTGGTAGCCCATGGTGAACCAGGCGTGGGCGTCGGTGAGCAGGCCGATTGACTCCAGGCTCTCGGCCACGGCCTCGTAGACGCCCGGATCGACCGACCGGGACGCCTTCAGCTCGGCCCGCAGCGCGGCCGCGTCGTCCGGCTGCCCGTTGCGCAGCAGGCCGTCATGCAGCCAGACGCGGGGATCGACCAGGCACCCGCCGCCGTCCGCCACCGCCGCCCGGTAGCAGCGGATCGCCTCGTCCCAGTCGTCCGCAAGCCCGTACTGGCTGCCCGCGTCGACCAGCAGGGACGCCCGGGTGACGCGTTCGCCGTGCGTCTCGCTCCGTTCGGCCAAGGCCTCCAGAGTGGCCGCCGCGCCGCGATGGTCGCCGTTTCCCGCGGCCTTGAAGACGATCTCGTCTACGTCGTCATCCGAAAGGCCGTCATCCGAAAGCATGGGAATAGTGTCACCCCCGGTCGTGGGGCCGGCACGCGGGTGGCGTGCTCTTCGATGGCGGTCTCACATGGTACCCGTCGGCCGGATCAGTGCCCGTCGGCCGGATCAGGATCGACGGGCCATTTTGAGGGTCTTCTCCAACTGGTCGCGGTCCACCTCGGCGACCCGGCCGTTCGTCGGGACGGTCGGGATGTGGCCACCGCCGAGGACGAGGTCGGTGGTGTGTCGCAGGCCCATGTCCTTCTGCTCCACGTCAAGGATGGCCTCCTCGACCCGGTAGAGCTTCTCGATCCTGGAGACCTTCGCCTCGACCTGGGCCGCGACGATGCGCAGCCGCCGTTCGGCCTTGGCCAGCCGCCGTTCGAGTCGACGGTCGACGATGTTGGGCATCGGCTCGTCCCGTTCCGTCGGGTCGTGCAGGTAGAGTTCGACCGCGACGGCGACCAGCGGGATCAACGCCTGGAACACGATCACCGCGCTGCCGGTGCTCTCGCCGGCCGATCCCTGGGTGCGTACCAGCACCCCGGCGATGGACAGCAGCAGGAAGATCGCGGTGGTGAGGGTCAGGGCCAGCGGCGACGATTTCGACTCCACCAGCTGCTCGCGGATCTCCGGATCGATCTTGAATCGGCCCGCGTCGGCGTCGGCGAGCATCTGCTTCTGGGCCCGCGCGAGGATCGGCGCCTTGATGCCGTGGGCGAGCGCCACCCCGGCGATGAACACGGCGACCCCCAGCAGGCCGCCCAGCCACCATTCGGGCCCGTACCCGCCGACGTCGGCGAGGACGGCGTAGGACTGGGCGAAGACGTAGAAGTCCAGCGCCGCGAGCACCGTCAGCACCGCGGCCCGGGCCGGGCCCGCCAGCGCCATCTGCGGGATGCGTTCCTGCACCCCGACGCTGCGCCACAGCCGGCCCTGTTCGACCTTGTTCTTGATCAGCTCGGTCCGCCGCTCCCGGCGTTCGGCCCGGGAGTCGATCTCCATCCGGAGTTCGGCGATCAGCTCTTCCAGGGTCCGCCCGTCGGCCCGGACCGCAGCGCGGACCTCCTGGACCTCCGCGTCCTCAAGGCTCTTGAGGACCTTCGGGCGGGTCTCGGCGCCCGCCAGCGCGATGTCGGCGTCTCCCACCCGGCGGATGAGCTGCTTGGCCAGACGCCCTGGCTGGTTTCCCCTACGCAGCACCTTGGAGGTTCCTACTTTCCGATCTCGGTCCTTCCGGGTTCGACCGGACGGGTTCGACGGGACATTCGACGAGAGGTTCCACGGAGCTGTCGGCGGCGTCGTCGGCTGCTGGTCGGTGTGGTCGGCGGGTCAGTCGATCGGACGGGCGAAGGTGCCGCCGACGAAGCAGAGCATGGCGCAGACGATGCCGAGCACCGAGGCGACCATCGCCTCGCGCGCACCCTGGGCCTCGTCACCGGAGAAGACCATGGTCAGTACGAGCGTGCCGACCCCGACGACCGCACCGACGGCCCCCAGCAGGAATCGTCGCTGGATGGTCTCCCGCGGCGGCAGCCTGGACAGCGCGTCGATCGGGGCGATCCGGCCGGCCCGGGCCTGGTTGCCCACGCGACGGCGGATGTCGCGCAGTCGGAAGGTGTTCCCGGTGATGAAGAAGCTGAGCGCGGTCACGATCATCGAGCCGGTGACGGAGACCTTCGCGAACGGCGACGACAGGGTCAGCCAGACCCAGATCTCCAGCACCGCGAGCATGAGCAGGCAGCTGGTGATCACGACCGTCGAGCGCATGAGGGCCGGGCTGAAATGCTGCTCCTCGGGCTCGTGAAGAACACCCATGGGTCGCCTCCTTGCGTGGGTTTCCACCGGTGCTGTGTGGTGCGCGCCGCGGCGGATGCGGGCGGGGTGTTCCGGGATCTCGGGTGCCCCGGCGACGGTCGCGGCTGGACCGGAGGTAGCGGTGAGAGTGGTCAATGCAGTGCCGCTTTCGACGGGACCGGGCTGGTCGGGGGCATGAGGATGACGACGCCGGGTGTCCGGTCGGGGCGGAGCCGTCCTAGGGCC
>NZ_CDWRCK010000059.1:15010-19266 GCF_977927595.1 Frankia sp. CcWB3 | reverse complement strand
GGATAACCGTGGTCGAGGTCGAGGCCGGCGCCGTTCACCCCGGTCGCGAGCAGGGTCAACGAGTCCCGGGCGTGCGAGGGGCTGACGTCGCTTGCCCGGTAGCCCCCGCGGGCCTCGAGGGACTCGACCCGGACCGTCGCGTCGGCGGGGATCATGGCGGCGTCCAGCAGATCCCGCAGCCGCGGCCCGTGCCAGGTGGCGTCCGCGGCCCATCCCTCGACGCAGGTGATCGGCAGCTTCGAGCTGTACCGACGCAGCGCGTACAGCTCCTCGATGGTGTACACCATCCGGCGCGGACCGACCACCTCCAGCCGGTACCCGGGGTCACGGGCGAGGGAGGTGACCCGCGCGGCTCGCGCCGTGCGGTTCACCGGGAGCCCCTGCGGGCCGATGTCGGGCCGCCGCGGCGCGAGCAGGTCCAGCCGGGCCAGGCCCGGAACCGACTGGCCAGCGGTCGTCGCCACGATTACCCCGGCGGCGGTCCCCGTCGCGAGGCCGAGGCTGCGCCGCGTCAGACTGCCCGTCCCCGGGGCGGCGCCGGTCATGGTGGTGGCGGCGCCGTTCAGGGGCGCGCGCTCATGGCGGCGACGGCCCACGTTCGCCTGGACGACGGTGAGCTTCGCGACGATGTGGAGGACCAGCGCGCCGATTGTGATCCAGGCGACCCAGTAATGGGTCACGGTGAAGAAGAAGTGGAACCGGTACCACTGCGCGATGTTCGCGATGCCCGTGCTGAGCTGGAAGATCGCCCCTGCGATCAACGGCACGATCGTTATCCGCTCCACCGCATGGGCGACGGAACGGATCGGGGGCCATTCCCACAACAGCGGATACACCGTCCACAGCTTCGCCAGCAGCAGTGGGACGCTCGCGAGTCCGGTGGTCACGTGCAGGCCCTGGGTCACCCGGTACAGCCAGACGGGTCGGGAAGGCCATTCCAGCCAGGACGGCGGATGCTGCATGAAATGCGACACCAGCCCGGTCAGAAAGCATGTTCCGAAGGCGATCCCGAGCCAGAGGCCGAGGAGAGCCGCCATCCGTGGATCGTGCAGCCGACTGGGGAATGCGTTTTCGCGCAGGGGGCCGCGCCGCAGGACCGGGGGTGGTTCCGGCAGCTTTTCGGTCAGCAGATGAGGCAACCGACGGGGCAACTGGCGAGGCAATTGTCGCACGAATGCACGGTAGGCCGCCGGGACCACTCGCGACCGAGTACCGGCATTACGGAACGAGGAAGGCCTGGCGCGGTGTTCCCGCGCCGGCGCTGCGCCTGCCAGTCTCGGGACCATGCCCAGAACCCGCACCGCGCCACGCCTCAGGCCGGCCTTGGCCCTGGCCGGGGCGGGTGTCGGGCTCGCGGGCCTGCTCGCGGCGCCGGGATACCTGCCCGGTCGGGCAGGGGTGCTCTACCCCGTCATGCTCTGGTGGGCGCTCGGTGTCGCCACAGCCGCGCTGCTGGTCCACGCGGCCCCGCGCCGGTTGGCTGTCGCCATGCTGCTCGGCGGAATTGTCGCCATCCACGCCGTCGCGGCCACCACCGGCCCGCAGCTCTCCGACGACCTGTACCGCTACGCCTGGGACGGTCGGGTCCAGGCTGCCGGGATCGACCCCTACCGGTACGGCCCGCTCGCTCCGGAACTGGCCCGGCTGCGCGATCGCTGGCTGTTCCCGGATCCGGCCGGGTGCGCGGCGATCGGGCGCGGGCCGCACTGTATCCGGCTGAACTACCCGCGCGCCCACACCATCTACCCGCCGGTGGCGCAGGCGTACTTCACCGCCGTTCATGTCCTGCCGGGGCCGCCGCGCGAACACAAACTCCAGCTCTACGCCTCGCTGACGTCCCTGGCACTGGTCGGGCTGATGATGCGGATGCTGGTGGCGCGAGGCCGCGACCCGCGCCACGCGGCCTTCTATGCGTTCTCGCCGCTCGCCGGCCTGGAGATCGGTTCCGATGCGCACGTCGACGTCCTCGGGGCCGTGCTGGCGCTCAGCGCTCTGGCGGTCCTCACCGCCCGGTCCCATCCGCTGCGGACGGGGGTCGCCGGGGCGCTGCTCGGCGGCGCGGTGGCGGTGAAGCTGTACCCGGCGTTGCTGCTGCTCGCGGCGGCCCGGCGCCGGCCCGTCACGCTCGCCGGGGCCGCAGCGGGGGTGGTCGTGCTGTCCTACCTGCCGCACATCCTCACCGTCGGTACACAGGCGCTGGGCTTCCTCCCGCAGTACCTCGACGTCGAGGGCTACGGCGAGGGCAGCCGCTTCCTCCTGCTCGCCGGGCTGCTGCACCTGGACGGATCCGCGGCGAAGGCGGTAGCGGCCACCCTGCTGGCGGCGGTCACGGTCGCCGTGCTGCGGACCGATCCACAGCGGGTTCCCGTCGAACGGGCCGCGCTGTGGCTGGTCGGTGCCGCGTTCCTTGTCGCGACCCCGGTCCAGCCCTGGTACGGGGTGCTGCTGGCGGCGCTCGCCGTCATCGCCGGGCGGCTGGAATGGCTCGCCGTCGCCGCGGCCGCGCACCCCGTCTACGTCTCGCTGTTCACGGATCTGCCCGGCGACGCGTGGACCTTGCGGGTGTATTCTTACGCCGTCGGCGGTGGCGTCGTGCTCGCCGCGACCGGTCTGCGCCGGTGGACCGGCCGACGGCTGGCGGCCGCCGAGCGCGCTGCCGCACCCGCGGCCCCATCTGTCGTCGAACCCCGGTTATGACGACCGTCGGCGCCCGGCGCCGAGGTGCGGACGGATCTTGATCGGCGACTTGTTGGGCTCGGTCCGGACTCACGACCTCGCCAACCTCCGCGCCATCGGTGCGGACATCGCCGACGTCGAGGTGAAGAAGGCGCAGGGTGGGCTGCCGAAGTCGCTGCGCGAGACACTCTCGGGGTTTGCCAACACGCGAGGTGGCGTGATCGTCCTTGGGCTGGACGAAGCCCAGGGCTTCGTTGCGACCGGACTGCCTGATCCGGCGAGGCTGACAGCCAATCTCGGCTCGATGTGTTCCGAGGACCTCGATGTGTTCCGAGGACATGGAGCCTCCGCTGCGACCGCTGATCAAGATTCATGACTTTGAAGGCGTCCAGGTTCTGGTCGCCGAGGTCCCCGAGCTAGATCCCGCTCAGAAGCCCTGCTACTCGCGCGGAGCCGGCATCACCAAGGGCAGCTATGTCAGAGTAGGCGATGATGATCGTCGGCTGTCGGCCTATGAGGTCCAGGTGATGTTGTCCTCACGTGGGCAGCCCCGTGAGGACGAGCAGGCCGTCCACGGTGTTGGTCTGGATCATCTGGATGCGGCCGGTGTCGACGTGTTGATCGCCCGGCTAAGGGTCAGCAGGCCGTATGCGTTCAAGGATCTGGACCGGTTGGCGGTGCTGCGCCGTGCCAGGGTGCTCGTGCCTGGAAACGATGGCGAAGACGTGGTCTCGCTGGCAGGGCTGCTGGCGCTCGGCAGCTATCCGCAGGAGCACTTCCCGCAACTGATGGTCACCTTCGTGCACTACCCGACCGAGACCGGCGGCCGGTCCACTGAACGGTTCCTGGACAGCGTGACGTTGGAAGGCCCGGTCCCGGTCATGGTCCGCGACACGCTGGCGGCAGTCCGCCGCAACATGTCCCGCCGGGCGGTCATCGGAGGCGTGGGCCGGCAGGACGTCTGGGAGTACCCGGAGACCGCTCTGCGCGAGGCGGTCGTCAACGCGCTGGTCCACCGTGACCTTGCCGGTGGCGCCCGCGGCACCCAGGTCCAGGTCGAGATGTACCCCGACCGTCTGGTCATTCGCAATCCCGGTGGGCTGTTCGGTCCGGTCACGGTCGACAGCCTCGGCGAAGAAGGCATCTCCTCGGCCCGCAACGCCACCCTTATCAAGATTCTCGAGGACGTCCCGATCCCCGGCGAGACCCGCACCGTCTGCGAAAACCGCGGGTCGGGCATCCGCGCCATGCTCAACTCCCTGCTCGCCGCGGGCATGAGCCCGCCGGAGCGAATGGGCGACGTGACCGTGGCCGCCAAGGCCGCGAAGCGCAGCATGGCTGGATGACGACTACCGGCCGCCCCAGGTCTCCAGCCAGCGCAACGCCACCCAGTCGCCGTCGATACGCGCCGAGGCGACCAGCCCGCAGAACAGCCGGGCCGGATGCGGCGGGCACTCCGGTTCGCTCGGCCGCAACCCAGCCGCGTCATACTGGCCATCCCGCGGCCGGGGGCCGGTCCCCGGCCAGCGCCAACGTAGCGATTCGACCGGCCAATATTGCGTAAGGCTATTGCACTTCTC
>NZ_CDWRCK010000059.1:0-14985 GCF_977927595.1 Frankia sp. CcWB3 | reverse complement strand
TCCCATGGTCCGGTAAGTCTCGCCATAATCTCAGGGGGTGCGGCGTGCCAGACTCCGCGGAAGAACGCGTTCAGGCAGCAATCAAAGGCGTGATCGAAGCAAACTTGGCAAGGGAGCGCGTCTTCGACGAGGCGGGTTCAGGCGACGCGGGTACAGGCGACGGGACTGCAGCGGTCTCTCACCACTCGAACGGCATCATCTTCAGTAGGTCAACCAACAGAACGTCTCATTCCAACGGCATTTTTTCAGCCGGACCGGCGCGGTCGAAATCGAGCCCGCCGTCCTCGAGCAGTCTGAGGCCATAAGCGGGTTGGCTGAATTGGATGAGGTGGCGTTCAATGCGTTCACGGAACGACTGATCCGGCTGCAGCAAGCCAAGGCGGCCACGCAGAACAAGCACATCGGGCAGTGACCGAGAGCCCATGGGAATGGCGTCCTGACGCCGGCGCGTGGACCGCCTCGCTGATCGAGAGGGTTGACCGGTGGATGCCGGTCCAGACGTTGAAGCTGGACGCCGAACCCGTCCGTGCCGTCATCGTCGACAATGCGCTCGTAGCCAGTCCGTGGCTACGCCATCCCCTCATGAGTCGGCTTACTAAGCCCGAGCCCGTGGACGGCAGCCGCGACGTCGCCCTCGCCGCTTGGGCCGCCGCGAGCACCGCGGCCGATCTGGGCGCTGTCGAGCTGACCGAGAAGATCGTGTTGTGGACAGGTGCGGGGGACGAGGTGGTCGACGCCGGTCGCCACGAACTCGAGGCACTCGGCGCACTGGTCGCCCAACCTGCACCTGTCCCGCTCGGGCTCGATCTTTGGTGTCGGGCCACCGGCGTCGTCACCCCGGGTTCGTGGCCGTCGCTGCCGTCGTCGGCGGTCGTTGAACGAGAGCCGGAGATCCAAGTGTCGATCGGGCGCTACCTGCGCACGGTGGGCGTGCTGGCCAACCGCTGCCCCGACCTGATGAGTTGGATCACGTCGGCCACTGCTGTCGTCCGT
Source organism: Frankia sp. CcWB3 (assembly GCF_977927595.1). Taxonomy (NCBI): domain Bacteria; kingdom Bacillati; phylum Actinomycetota; class Actinomycetes; order Frankiales; family Frankiaceae; genus Frankia; species Frankia sp. CcWB3. The sequence continues at coordinate 13,992 of NZ_CDWRCK010000059.1, read as the reverse complement.
CCGCTCGCGCCGATCGCCGACACGGCGCGAAGTTGCCACGACCCCGACGTTCCCGGTCTCATTGAAGCCGACATCTCCAAGGGGACCGCGCAGACCATCGAGCTTGTGGTCCACGAGACTGCGCACCACCACCTACGTACCGCGCAGGCGGCTGGCGACCTGGTCGATCCCGCGCACGACGGCACGTACACCTCGCCGCTACGCGCCGAACCCCGTCCGTTGTTCGGAATCCTGCTTGCTTACCATGCACTCGCGTACATCTGCGTCGCCCTAGCCGAGGCAGCCAAGGCAGGCATCATCGCCCCCGAGGTCGACGAAGCGGTCGCGAAGGACCTCGGCCGTCATCGGGACGACGCACGGGAAGTTCTGCAGAACGCCGGCTCTCATCTCACCGACGCCGGTGCCGCCTTCGTACTCCGCACCCACGGAGTAGCCGATCATGTCCTCGCCTGAACGCATTCACCTCCTGCCTACTCGCAGCCAGGAGTCGGCGCCAGACCACGCCTCTCAGGGGACGTAATGAAGTAACAAATACGTGATCGAGAGCATCATCGCAGGTCACAGACCTGTGGAGGGTTCGAAACGCGCAAGTTATTTCATTTCGACTCCTCAGTTTGCCGGAAAATCTCTCGCGTTCGTCTTCAAAATTGCATCTCGGTGCAACCTCGACTGCAGCTACTGCTATGTTTATAATAAAGGTGACAATACCTGGCAGGACCGCCCGGTCGTCATGCGCGACGACGTCGTCGAGGCGGCGCTTGGTCGCATCGAGGCGTGGTGCGAGGCGACCGGCCAGCGGCGAGTGCGGATAACGTTCCACGGCGGCGAACCCCTGCTCGCCGGCCGAGCACTTGTGGACCGCTGGTGCCGGCGCATCCGAGAGCGGCTGGCTGGCACGGCCCGGGTCGACTTCAACCTGCAGACCAACGCCACCCTGATCGACGACGACTGGGCGGAGCTCTTCGTCGAGCACCGCATCGAAATCGGCGTGTCGATCGACGGCCCCGCGGAGATTCATGACGCCGCCCGAGTGGACCGGCGCGGCGCCGGGTCGCATGAGCGCGTGGTGAGCGGAATCGACTGTCTGAGAAGACACGGCGTAGGGATGGGTGCGCTCGCAGTCGTCCAGTTCGGAGCCGACAGTGTTTCGATCCACCGGCACATCACTTCGCTGGGTTTCCGCACCATGAACTACCTCCTCCCCGACTTCACCCATGACACTGTGGCCGAGGTGCGCCGGGCCCACGGCCCGACACCGTGTGCAGACTACCTACTACCGGTCTTCGACGAGTGGTGGGTCAACGACCCGGTGTCGACCAGAATCCCACTTTTCGTGGCCGTTTCGCGACTTGTGCTCGGTGGTCGCTCCAACATCGACATGGTCGGGAACGAACCGTTCGGATTCGTGTTCATCGAACCCGACGGCGCCGTCGAGGATCTCGACGCCCTCAGGGTCTGTCGGCACGGCATGGCTGGGACGGGCCTCAACGTGTTCGCCAACGACGTGTCCGACGTGGGCGCGCTCTCATCGCTGCACCGTGCGGCGATGTTCGACGGACTACCGGTGCCGACGGGTTGCCAGACCTGCCCGGAGGCGACCACGTGTTCCGGCGGCTACCTGCCTCATCGCTGGTCATCGAACGCGGCGTTCGACAACCCGAGCGTGTGGTGCGCTGACCTGCTCGCGCTGTTCGCTCACGTCCGTAAGCGCCTCGACGTCGACATCGAGGAGACCGCCCTGCGCCGCCAGGCTCTCGCCGAGATGACCCGAGTGGTCGTATGAGCCTGGACGACGTCGGCGAGGCCTTGACCTGGCTCGACGGGACCACGCTCATCGACACGCTCGACAGCGCCGTCGTCGACAGAACAGCGGAGGCCTTGCGGCGTCGGTCCGGCGCTGGTGCCGTCACCGCGATCACGCAGCTCGACGAGCATCGGCAGCGGCGCGTGCTGCGCGCGCCGGAAGTCACCCGGCGATTGCTGTTCGCCACGACTGGACCCGACGACGTCGAAGCTTTTCTCGCCGCGGCGATCGGGGTCGAGATGACGCTCGCCGGCAAGGGACCGCCCCCGACGAAACCTTCCTGGTCGGCACTGGGAGATGTCTGCGTGCGCCCGGACGGCACCACCGACGGGTGGCCGCAGCTGCCCGGCGACCGCACCATGGCGCTGGACTTCGGCAGCCCGAGAGGTCGCGGCATTGACCTGAGCGGACGATTCGAGCGTACGAACGCCTCCCGGCCGTCGTTCACCGTCGACCAGGTGAACACGATCCATCGACGCCTCGTCGAGACCATGTCCTCGCTTGCTGGGCTGTCGAGCGTCGTCGAGCCCTTCGTGCAGCGTGCCACCTGCGTCCTGGTGCTGCAGATCGATCCTGACGGCGCTGACCACGTCGCCTCGGGCACGAACGGCAACTACATCGGCCGGTCTCGTGACCAACCCGCACCACCCTGAGGCCTCGCTGGACTGTCTCGCCGAGGGCGTCGTCCATGAAGCCATCCACGGCCTGCTATACCGAGAGTGCCTGCAACGCCCGTGGGTGGGCGGCGACGCCGCTGTCGAGGTGCCGTGCGTCCGGTCGCCCTGGACCGGGCGCCTACTTCCCGTTCGACCGTTCCTGGAGGCAGTCCACGTGTGGTTCGGTCTCGCGCACCTGTGGGCGCTCGGGAGCAGAACGGCGGGTTTCGAGCCCCGCGCCGTCCGGGCCCGCCTCGTTCGCAGTGTCCGGGGTTTCGCCCAGGGCTCGGTAGCGGACCTGGTCCGGCCGTGGTGGCCGGACATCAGGCGCGAGGTCGTCGAACGGATCGACGGGCTTCAGGCACACGTCGTCGATGCGCTGCCGGACGTCTCGTGAAGAGCATCAGCGTCGTCGCGATGCCATGGGCGTCTCCGGAGACGCCGAGTATCCAGATTGGCATCCTGACCGCCGTCGCCGAACGCGCCGGGCTGCCCGTCAACGCCTACAGCCTCCAGCTCGAAGCGGCGGGCTACTTCGCCGGCAACGGCGCCCCGACGCTGTACGACGCCGTCGTGCGGCGCTGGTGGAGAGTCGGCTAGGTGAGTGGATCTTCAAGGATCCCGGGCGGCCGGTACAGGAGTGGAGCGACTACGTCGACTACCTGCGGCGGGAACAGGTGCCGGACGCGGTCGTCAATGCTGCATTGGGCATGAGGGAACTTACTGACGCGTTCCTGTCTGCGTCGGCCGACGAGATCCTCGCAACCGAGCCGGCGGTGGTCGGTTTCACTACGACGTTCTCGCAGACGGTGCCCTCGTTGGCACTTGCCCGCCGGTTGAAGTCGAAAGATCGCGACCTCGTCGTCGTGTTCGGCGGCGCCAACTGCGACGCCGAGCTGGGGACCGCGTTGCACCGGCTCTACGACGAGGTCGACTACGTCGTCCAAGGCGACGCCGAGCGTACCTTCGGGCCGCTGTGCACCGAACTGTTGGCCGGACGCCGGCCTGGGAGCGGTCCCGGCCTGCTCGCCCGTGGGAGCGGTGACGAGGGCTCACGCGTTCACCGCATCGCCATGTCGGAAGCACTGACCCCGGTGTACGACGAGTACTTCGAGCGGCTTGCCCGGTCGCCGCTACGCGAGTCGTTGTCGTCCCGGACGCGTCTGGTCGTCGAGACCTCCCGAGGGTGCTGGTGGGGGGGAGCGTCACCACTGCACGTTCTGCGGGCTGAACGGGTCGAGCATGACCTTCCGGGCCAAAGCCCCGGACCAGGTCGTGGACGAAATCGAGTTTCTCGCCCGCCGCCACCGCAGGGTGGAGTTCGACGTCGTCGACAACATCCTGGATCCCAAGTTCTTCGACAGCGTGTTGCCTGAGCTCGCCAAACGGCGCAAGGCCGGCCACGACTACCGCTTCTTTTACGAGATCAAGTCGAACCTCGTGCCCGACCAGGTCCGACAGCTTCGCGACGCGGGAGTCCACCGGATACAGCCCGGCATCGAGACGTTGAGCACACCCCTGCTGCGTAGTATCGACAAGGGTGTCGCCGTGTGGCAGAATATACGCTTCCTGCTCTTTGCGGCGCGCTACGAGCTGCTTCCGACCTGGAATATCATTTACGGGCTGCCGGGCGAGACCGACGAAGACTACGTGGCGATGGCAGACCTGGTGAAGTCACTTGTCCACCTCAAGCCGCCCGGGCTGGTCCGGCTTCAGGTCCAGCGGTTCAGCCCTTACTTCGACAAACCCGCGTCCCACGGCTTGCGGCTGCTCGGTCCCGCCGCCTACTACCGCCACCTGCACTCCGTGCCGGCGGACGAGCTCGCCGGCCTGGCGTATGCGTTCGAGTACGAGCACGTGGACGGGCACGACCCCGAACAAGCGGTCGCCCCGTTGCGTGACGCGGTCGACGCCTGGGACCGCTGCTGGACGCCCGGGCGCCACCGGTCGCTTCGATACGAGAGAGGGCCGGGGTTCCTGCGTATCCGCGACCGTCGCCCCTTGCTCCCGAGCCGCGACATCTTCCTCGACGACGTCGAGGCGGAGCTCTACCTCGCCTGCCTCGACGTCGCCACCCCGTCGAGCGCGGCGGGTCGCCTGCTTCGCGACCGCGACCTTGACCTCGATCCCGACGAAGTGCGAGCCTTTTTGACCGAGATGACCGATGCTCGCCTCGTGTTCCGGGATGGCGACCGGTTCTTGGCACTGGCCTTGCCACTGACACCCGACGCCGACCCGCCGGCCCGCTCCGCCGCGGCGCGCACGAGACCTCGCCTGCGCCTGGCGACCTCGGACCGAGATGGCAACTGACGTCGTGCATCTGGTGGCCGGAGGATCGCGATGACAGCAAAGACCTTCACCCTCGGGACCCACCGCGCGGTGGCGCCGGAAGAAACCGTCCGGCGGCTGCGCGGCCAGCTCGACATCTTCGGGATCACGAGAGTAGCGGACGTCACTGGACTGGACCGGATCGGCATACCGGTGGTGACTGCCTGCCGCCCGGCCGCTTACTCGCTGGCCGTCTCGATGGGCAAGGGCGTCACGCTTGCCGCCGCCAAAGCCTCGGCAATCATGGAATCCGTCAAGCTGTGGCACGCCGAACGGGCGAGTGTGCCGACCGTGTGGGGACCCGCCTGCGACCTTGCGCCGCGCCACCAGATAGCCGATTGGTCTGGCCTGGCTCGGGCAACCGGAGCGAATTTTGCGACCACGACACCGACGACGTGGGTGGCGGCCGCCTCGCTCGTCGACGGCACTGCGGCGCTTGTCCCGTTCGAGGTAGTGCACACCGACGGTCGAGTTCAGGAACCGCCAGGTAGCGGCTGGTTCAGCTGTACCTCGAACGGTCTGTCGTCGGGCAACAACGGCTTCGAAGCCAAGCTCCACGCACTCTGCGAGCTGATCGAACGCGATGCGATCACCATGTGGCGGCTTACCGGCGACGTCACCACGACCACCATCGATCTTGGCAGCGTCACCGACCCGGTCGGCAGGTCACTGCTTGAGCGATTCGACGAGGCTGGGATCGCTGTGATGCTCCACGACGCGACGAGCGATGTCGGCGTCGCCACTGTGGAGTGCACAGTCTTCGAGCCAGACGCCGACGACCAGGATCTCACGGTCTACGCCACGAGTGGCATGGGATGCCATCCCAGTCGAGACATCGCGCTGTGCCGTGCCGTCACCGAAGCGGCGCAGAGCCGTCTCACGCTCATCAGCGGCGCACGCGATGACATGTTCCGCGCCCGCTACCGCCCGAGCTCCGCTGCCGCCGAGCAGGCGCGACTGCTGCGAGAGCGATGGCGGGCATCGTTGCGCGGCGGCCGCGACGTCAGCGACCTCCCTGACCTCTCGACGAGCACGCTCGAGCGCGACCTGGAAGCCGTGGTGAGTGCGCTCGTCACCCGAGGCTTCGACCCTTGGTGGGTTGACCTCAGCCGGCCGGACACCGGCGTTGCGGTCGGCCGCGCGGTTGTTCCAGGTCTCGAGCCGCCCAGTGACGTGTCGGGGTACAGGCCGGGTGCTCGCGCTCGCGCCGCTGTCGAGGGCGTCGTCGGTTGACCGGGCCAGTGACTGGGCCATTGCCAGTCGTCTTCCTCGGCCCGACACTCGGCATCGACGACGCTCGCGCCGTTCTGGACGCCGAGTTCCTGCCGCCTGTTCAGCTCGGGGACGTGTGGCGGATCAGCCAGGAGAGACCGCCCACGATCGGGATCATCGACGGCTACTTCCACCAAGTGCCGGCAGTGTGGCACAAGGAGATCCTGTACGCTCTATCGCTCGGGATCCGGGTCTACGGGTCGTCGAGCATGGGGGCGCTACGCGGTGCCGAGCTGGCGCCCTTCGGCATGGTCGCCGTCGGTGACATCGCTGCGGGATATTGCTCCGGTGAGCTGACCTCGGACGACGAGGTGGCCCTTGTGCATGCAACGAGCAAGCACGGCTTTCGGCCGCTTTCGGAGCCCCTGGTGAACGTGCGAGCGACCGTAGCTGCCGCGACGGCGCAGGGCGTGGTCTCTCGCATGACCGGAGAGCTCGTCGTTCAGACCGCACGTTCGTTGTTTTATGCTGACCGCCGGTGGGAGCACCTGCTGAACCTGGTGCCGTGCCCCCCCGAACAGCTCGAGGCGTTGCGCGCGTGGCTGCCGCAAGGCCGAGTCGATCAGAAGCGGGCCGACGCAGTGGCCATGCTCGAACGGATGCGCGACGACCTCATGCCGTCGAGTAGCGAAACGACCTCACCCGCTGCGACTGAATTTACCCCCACCGTGCTCTGGAACGAAGTCGTGCGGCAGGAGACGCCTATCGCCAGCATCCTTGACGAGTTCCTCTTGGCCGTTCCGTTGGCACACACTGTGGCTGAGGGTATTGCGCGCGCGTCGTCCGGCGAATGGGTCGACTGGGTAGCGATCCTTTCGGCTGAACCCGACTGGCCCGAGTGCTGCCGCCGAGCAAGGCGGAAACGGCAGGTGTGGACTCAGTCCACCGACGATGATCAGAGCAACGCCGACAAGCTCCTTGCCTGGTTCTTCGGCGAGCGTCTGGGGTGGCCAGACGACCTCGGCGCCTTTCTCCGCGAGCGTGCTTGGACGGACGTCAACCGCGTCACCGAGGTCGCCGCCCGCGAAGCCGCTTTCCTCGCCGCCCGGTAGTCACGCCCGAAAATCGCCTCTGCCACTTTGTGCAACCAGAAACCTTACAGATCCGTGCAAGATCCGACTTCCTCCACCGAGCCGTTCGTACTCGGCGGCGATCCGGGTGAAGTGTTGCTGTGTCAAGGCGGCTCAGGAAAGCGCGTTACCCTTCGCCGAGGCAGGGACCATCCATCCGAGGCTTTCGGCCCGGCGGCGGGCGCGTTCGGGTTCGTCGGCCACCAGTGGGCCCGCCGGGCCGTCGACGTAGAAACTCCGCGGACGGTCGAGGAGGGAGAAGCCGAGACGGTGCAGGCACTTTGCCGCACCGGCCGCGGCCGAACCCGCGGGACGGGGGTGACGGACCTTCGTGTCAAACGTGGCCGCTCCGGTGAGCGGTATCCCCTCGGGCGACCCACTCGGTTGCCTGGGTAGTGCCTCGAGCCACTCCCGGATCCCGATTCCCGGCGACACGACGTTGCCCTCGGTCCGCCTGGTGGCGTCGTGCCGGGGTCTCGGGCCGACTCATCTCGAACGCATGGGTGGGCCCGCCGACGATGAGGAGCCTGACATCGTCGTTCAGGGCCGGGTCCGCGGTGCCGACCTCCACGAGTCCGACGTCCAACCACGTCGACAGGCCGATCGCGACGGCGTCCGCGATCACCCTGGTGTTGCCGAACATCGATTCATACACGACGAGGGCGCGCATCTCGTCCCACTCCTCACCCGGAACCTCGTACCGGAGCCTCGTGTGGTCCCGGCCGAGGGCGACGCCCGAATACCCGTGCTGTCCCGGCCGCCGTCGGTCTGTCGGCTGCCGCCGCGAGCTCCGGTCCTCCCGGTTCTTTCGGTTCTTCCGGTTCTTGCGGCCGTAGGGGTCTCCTCGGCCGTCGCGGGCGTCGACCCTCGATCCAGGTTCCAGACCAGTGTCATCCGTGGACGGCCACGCAGAGCAGGGTCGGACGGTCTGGTCAAACCGGACATTCGGCACGGTCGGCGGCTTCCCCATGGGCCGCCGCCGGAGGTTGGTCCGCGCCGCTGGGAGGCCCGGGCGGGAGGTAGGGCGGGCGTGCGATGAAACGAGCGAACGGGGTGCGAACGCGGTGTGAACGCGGTGTGGAGGTACTGGTCTCCGTAGCGACACCGGCCGGTGTGGTGACGAAGGTAGCGATGGTAGACAATCTCCTCACCATACGTCGTCTAGTGGGTCGCGCAGGAGAATGGATGATCATGGAGGAGTTGCCCGAGTGGGCCGCGGGGATCGATGTCAATCGCCCGAGCGCTGCGCGGATGTACGACTACGCGCTCGGCGGATCGCACAATTTCGCGGTGGACCGGGAGGCGACGCGCGCCGCCCTCGAGATCCTCCCGGATGCCCTGCTGATCGCCAGATCGAACCGGTTGTTCCTGCACCGGGCGGTGCGCTTCCTCGCTGCCGAGGCCGGGATCACACAGTTCCTGGATCTCGGCTCCGGGGTGCCGACGGTCGGTAACGTACATGAGATCGCCGAAGGGGTGAATCCGGAGGCCCGGGTCGTCTATGTCGACATCGACCCGGTCGCCGTCATCCACTTCCGGATGCTGCTCGCCGACAATCCGCGGGCCACGGTGCTGCAGGCGGATGTTCGGCAGCCCGCGTCGATCCTCGGCTCCAGCGCGGTGGCCGAGCTGCTCGATCTTTCTCAACCGATCGCCGTGCTCATGGTGACGGTTCTGCATTTCGTCCCCGACAGCGATGACCCGGCTGGCATCATCGATTCCTTCCGGGAGGCGATGGCGCCGGGCAGTTACCTGGCCATCTCGCATGTGATCGCGGACGAGCGGGCCGTAGAGATCAACCAGGCCAGCAAGGTCTACGACGAGACCCCCACCGGGGTGACCCCGCGTTCCCGTGCGGAGATCGCCGGTCTGCTCCGCGGATACGACCTCGTCGACCCGGGCCTGGTCTACCTGCCGGCCTGGCGCCCGGACGCGGCGGGCATGGGCGCCGATCCCCTCGCGGGCAACCCGGTGCGTTCCACGGTACTTGCCGCGGTCGGGCGCCGGTAGCTCGCCGTTCTTTGGCTGTTCTTGGCTGTTCTTGGCCTTTTATGGTTTTTCCTGGCTATCTCTTACTTTTCTTAACTTGTATTAGTTTTTCTTCGGCTTCCGGCGCTTTTCCGGCCAGCGGCCGAGGTTTTGTCACAGGGCGGGTCAGGCCCAAGGTTCGTCATGGTCCGGTAAGAAATGCGTGCGATGAGGAGTGCGTGCGGTGAGGTCCCTGCCCCAGACGGCCCGCCAGCAGGGCGTCGCGCGCTTCGCCCAGGCTTGGGCCCGAGAGATCCTCGGCGCCAGCTACCCGGCGATCGGCCTGATCGACGTCGAGCAGCGGTTACGGGCGTTGAGCGACCGGCTCGTCGACGCCCTGCTCGCCGAACCGTTCACGGCCGACCCTGCGGCCGCGGTCGGGGCTGCCGTCGTCGAGTACACCTTCGGCGCCGCGGACGCGTTGGCCGGAACCATCGAGATCTGTGGCACCAGACTGCTCACCGACCTACGACTCGGGACGGCCGACGGGTACGGCGCCCGGCTGGCGGCGTTGCAGGGCGGCCTGGCCCAGGGATACGCCCATGCGCTGCGGGAGCGGATCCTCGCCGGGCAGGACTCGATCCATCGCGCGGCCCTGCACGCGAGCGATGCCCGCTTCCGGCTGATCTTCACCGGCTCCGCGATCGGAATCCTGATCAATGACGGAGACGGACGGATCATCGACGCCAACGACGCTTTTCTGCGGATGCTCGGAGTCGACCCGGGTCAGGTGCGGGGCAGGTCAATCGACGAGTTCGCGCATCCCGAGGACGCGGGGGAGTTCCGGGAGGCCTATGCCGCCCAGCGGACCGCCGGACCGGAGCACATCCGGATGGAGCGGCGGTTCACCGGGATCGGCGGGTCGGTGGTGTGGGCCGAGCTGACCACGTCGTGTCTGCGCGACGACGACGGGCGGTGTCGTGCGCAGCTCTCCATGATCGTGGATGTGACCGACCGGCATCTGTTGCAGAGCCAGCTGCGCCGCCAGGCGCGGCACGACCCACTCACCGGCCTGCCGAACCGGACGGTACTCATCGAACGGGTCCACGAACTGATGGCCACGGGACCGGAACGTCGCATCGGGCTGTGCTTCATCGATCTCGACGGATTCAAGATGGTGAACGACAGCCTCGGCCACGACGTCGGCGACCGGTTGCTCGTCGCCGTCACGGACCGGCTGCGTCGGGTGCTGTCCCCGGAGCAGCTCCTGGTCAGGATGGGTGGTGACGAGTTCGTGATCCTCGTCGCCGACACAGCCGGCACGGCGGACGCCGTCGCCGTCGCCGAGACCGTGCTGGCGGCGCTGGCGAGCCCGCTGCGGGTGGGTGACCACGCGCTGTCCATCGGAGCGAGCATCGGCATCGTCGAACGGCCCGTCGCCGACGGGGACTACGCCGATCTGCTGCGGGCCGCCGACATCATGCTCTACCGGGCGAAGGCGGAGGGGAAGGGCCGCTGGGCCCTGTTCGACGCGGAGCGAGGCGTCCGGCAGGTGACCCGGCACACTCTGTCGACCATGCTGCCCCGCGCCCTCGAACAGGACCAGTTCGTCGTCGGGTACCAGCCGATCATCGCTCTCGGCGACGGTGCGGGTGCCAGGATGGCCGCCGGGGCGATGGTCGGGGTGGAGGCGCTGGTCCGCTGGCGGCATCCCGGCCTCGGTCTGCTGCCCCCCGATCTGTTTATCGGGATGGCGGAGGAGACCGGGCAGATCGTGCCCCTCGGCCGGCGAGTGCTGGAGCTTGCCTGCCGGCAGGCGCGGCAGTGGCAGGAGTGTCATCCGCACGCCCCGTTCGTCAGCGTCAACCTGGCCGCCCGGCAGACCCGCGAGGCCGGCCTGGTGGAACAGGTCCGACGCATTCTCGACGAGACCGGGCTTTCCCCGGACCTGCTCCAGTTGGAACTTACCGAGAGCGCCTTCATGGGCACGGCCGACGAGCCGCTGCGGGTCCTGCGCGGGCTCGCCGAGATGGGCGTGCGGATCGCTATCGACGACTTCGGCACCGGTTATTCCAACCTCGCCTACCTGCGTCGGCTGCCGGTGCACACGCTCAAGCTCGCCGGACCGTTCATCGAGGGCTTCCGCTCGGCGCGGGACGCCGACCCGGGGAATGAGGAGATCGTGCAGACGCTGGTCACGTTGGCTCACACCCTGCGCCTGACGGTGACCGCCGAGGGCGTCGAGACCCTGATGCAGGCCGAGCGGTTGCGCGCGGCCGCCTGCGACAGTGCGCAGGGCTTTCTCTTCGCGCCGCCGCTGACGGCCGAGGAGATTACCCAGAGGATCCTCACCCGGTCCGCTGGCTCGGACCGATCATCTTCGAGCCCCACGCGGGCAGTGCGGGCGGCATGGGCGCGCTGATCCCGTAGGACGCGCTGACCTCTCCACCTCCAGTGGATCTTCGGCGTGGGTGGCCTTGGCTCCTCCGGGCGGGGGCTCCTCCGGGGTGGTGCGGCGGTCGGTGATCTGCGGTCGACACCCGTCGTACGCTGGGAGTTTGGAGCCGGTAGTCCCGGGAATGGGCCGCGTGTCGATGTCTTCGATGCCTCGGTCCTCCTTGTCCTGGAGGCGGGGGTGGACGGGGGCCGCGCACCGGCCATGAGCCCAGAAGCCATGAGCCCAGACGAGGACAGGACCGCCCGTCGCCGGGTGGGCCGCGGGGGACTGGCGGCGGTGCTGCCCGGCGTGCTGGACGAGTTCGGGACGCTGCTGGGGCATAGTCCGGAGCGGGTCTCCGGTGTGCGGCGGACCGACGACGGCTGGTCGGTGCTGGCCGACGTCGTCGAGTTGGAGCGCATCCCGTCCACCACGAGCGTGCTCGCCACCTACCGGCTGGACGTCGACAGGGAGGGGAACCTCGTCGGTTACGAGCGGCTGCGGAGGTTCGTCCGTGGCGCCACCGACTGACCGCCACCGACTGACGAGGTTGCCGCGTGAGGTCGCCCATCGCGACAGCAGGAACCGGGCAGGGCCACGACCGTCGACCGCAGCCTCTTCGCCGGGCCGCCTCGTGCCCGGCCCTGGGGCGGTTCGCGTCCGGACTCGCTGGCCGACGTGTTGGAAAGGGTCCTCGACAAGGGGGTTGTGATCGTCGGAGACGTGGTCGTCAGCGTCCTGGACGTCGAGCTGCTCACCCTGAAGCTGCGGCTGTTCATCGCCTCGGCGGACACGGCGCGGGAGATGGGCCTGGACTGGTGGACCGCGGACCCCTTCTTCAACTCCCGGGCGCGATCTTTGGAGGAGGAGAACAGGAGGTTGCGGTCGCGGCTGGCCGAGGTCGAGCCCGCCGACGGGCGGTGGCCCGGGCGGACCGAAGACCACCCTGAGCGGATCGCCGACCGTCCCGCGCAGATCGCGAATCGTGCCGGGGAGGGTGTGGACGAGCCGACGGACCGGGATCCGGCGGACGCGGTCGAGCGGCTCTTCGACGGGGCCGGCCGGCCTGGCTGGCGCAGGGGGGATCGGCCTTGACGGGGTATCGGCCGCCGAGGAACGGGACACGAGGGAGTAGCGGCCATGAGCACGACGGCCGGGGCTGAGGATCTCACGGCCCTCGCCCGGCGACTCGCGCCTGAGATCGTCGAGGAGGCCGTCCGAGAGGCCCGCGAACTCGCCCGACATCAGATCGTCGAGTGCCTCGCCCGTGAGATCACCCGGGTGGTGATGGAGGGCATCCGGCCGGCCGTGACCCCGCCCCGGGACCTTCCTCCCGTTCCGGTCTCGCAGTCGGGGTCGGTCTCGCGGTCGGAGTCCGTTCCGGAGTCGGTTCCGGAGTCGACCGTCGAAACTGTGGGCGCGGTCGGGCCCGGCGTCCGGCCGTCCTCGCGCGCGTCCCGGACCGACCGCGGTCTTTACGCATACGGCATCATCCCCGCGGCGAGCGACACCGCCGGAATCGAGGGGCTGGGCGCCGGCACCGAGGTGGACGCGATCGCCTGCGGGCCGTTGTCACTCGCCGTCTCGGAGGTCGAGTTGAGCCTGCTGCGTGACCTCGAGGAGGACGTCTCCGACACCGGTCGCCTCGCCGTGCTGGCCCGCCGGCACGATCAGGTGCTGTGGGAGCTGCTGGAACGCGGCGGTGTGCTGCCGCTGCGGTTCGGCACGGTGCTCGCCGACCCGGAGCAGGCCCGGGCCATCCTCGACGACCAGGTACGGGACCTGCTCCGGATGCTGGACGCCGTCCGGGACGCTCGTGAGTGGGGATTCCGGGTGGATTCGCCTGTCCACCACCCGGCGGAGACCGTGCCCACGGTGGGTGTGGGTGGGCGGGCCGGCTCGGCAACCGGCTCGGGAACGGCCTATCTTGCCGAGCGGCGCCGGGAGCTGCAGGCGGAGCGGGACCGGCGTGACGAGATCGCGGCGATGGTCGATCGGGCGGATCGGGAGCTGGCCGCGCACACGCGGGATGACGCCCGTCGGCACACCGGTCGGCCGGGGCGGATGTTCGACTGCGCGTACCTCGTGCCGCGTTCGGAGGAGGAGGCTTTCCTCACCACGGCGACCGTGCTGACGCGGGAGCTGGACGCGGCGGGGTGCCCCGCCGAGGTGACGGGTCCCTGGCCACCCTACTCGTTTGTCCATATCACGCTGGGTGGTGACCAGCGCCTGGGTGGCACCTTCGACGGTCACGAGGACTCGCCCGGCGGTGGAGCGCCGGTGGTTGACCGGGTGCGCACCACTGACCGGGTGCGCACCGCCGATCGGGTCCAGGGTCCTGCCGGAGGACGGAATGGTGCTATCGGAGGACGGCATGGTGGCGGCGATGACTGAACTCGGCGAGGTGCCGGTTCCCCGGGGGGCCGTGCCGGGACGGGGCGCTGTGCGGGGGCAGGG
>NZ_CDWRCK010000058.1:5313-19635 GCF_977927595.1 Frankia sp. CcWB3 | reverse complement strand
CCGTTGTCGGCGTCGTCGTTGGGGTCGCAGACGACGACGGCCGGGGGCGGTAGGTGTAGCGCGGGGAGTCCGGGGCGACGACCTCAGACGTGGTGGATCGTGAGGTCACGGCCGGGGGGGAGGAAGCGATGGTCGCGATGGGCGGTGGCGTGGTCTGCTGCGCGGTGACATCGTTCGGCTCGGGGGTCGAGCCGCCGGAGGTCAGTCCGACAGTCAGGGCGATGGCCGCGCCCATCACGAGCATGGCCGCTCCGGCCACGACCGCGATCGTCCGCTGTCGACGCCGCTGGGGGTCGCCCGGTCCGTGACCGTGCCCGTCGCGGCGGGGAGGCTCGGCGCGGCGCCGGGCCTCGCCGAGGGGCAACAGTCCGGCGGCGTGATTGTCGTCGTCGAACAGATCCAGGTCGGAGGTCGCCGACACGGGGGTGGCCGCGCCGATGCGGGTCACGTCGTCGTCCACCGGAGACCCCGCCACGCTGTTGAGCCCGATGCTGGTCGGCGCGTCGTGGTCGGGCTCGGGCCGCGTCCGGCCAGGCGGTGCTGCGCGGTTCTGCGGCGTGGTCCGGTCCGGCGGGATCACGTGGTTCGATGGGCCGGTGCGGCCGGGTTCCCCACGACCGGTGCGCGACTCGGCAGCGCCCGCAGCCGCCACGGCGGTCCCGTCAAGGGGGTTGAGTAGGGGATCCACAGTGACGTCGCGGTCAGCGGGGACGGGCGGCGCGGCGGCGGACGCCGAGCGGTTCGTCGGGCGCGGGACAGCCCCCTGGTCTCCCACGGCCGCCGGAGCCGCCTCGCCCGCCTGGACTCCCGCGGTCCCGGCGACACCGCCGCCCGACCCCGGCCGGGAATCTGCGGCCGGTCCGGCGCCTGCTGCCGGCTCGGCCGGGTCGTCGAGGTTCTCCAGGCCGACGTCGACGGAACTCGCGTCCGTCTCCTCGCCAGTCCGAGGACGGGCGTGCATGACCGAAGCCGGTACCGGATTCGCATTGCGCGCGATCGGGATCAGCCGCCGGCGGATCTCCGTCACGTCGGGCCGCTCCTCGGCCGGCCGGTCCATCAGGTCACTGAGCAGGTTGCGCAACGGGCCGGCTAGCCGGAAGGCCCGCCGGCGGCCCTCGACCACGGCGGTCAGTACGGCGTAGGTCTCCGGGCCCTCGAACGGCGGCTGGCCCTCGACAGCCGAGTACAGCGTCGCGCCGAGCCCCCACAGGTCGCTCGCGGGAGTGCCGGAGGAGCCCCGGACCCGCTCGGGAGCGATGTAGGCCGGGGAGCCGACCAGGGCCCCAGCGCCGGTCAGGGTCACGTCGCCCTCGGTCGCGGCGATGCCGAAGTCGGTGAGCCGCACCCGGCCGTCCCGCCCGAGCAGGACGTTCCCGGGCTTGACGTCGCGGTGGAGCACGCCCGCCGAATGGGCCGCGGCGAGCGCGTCGGTCAGCGCCAGCCCGATCGCGGCGACCTGGTCGAAGGGCAGCGGGCCCTGGTTGCGGATCACATCGCCGAGGCTGTCCGCGTCGACGAGTTCCATGATGATCCAGTGCCGCTGATGTTCCTCGACCACGTCGTACACCGAGACGATGGCGGGACTGTGCAGCCTGGCCAGGGCACGGGCCTCGCGAAGAACCCGGGCCCGGATCGCGTCGCGCTCGTTCTGCGCGCCGGCCATCGGCACGAGGATCTCTTTGATGGCGACCGGGCGCTGGAGTAGTTCGTCCTCACCGCGCCAGACGACACCGGCTCCACCACGCCCGATGGGCGTGTCGAGCCGGTATCGCTGCGCTACGTAGCGAGGTGTGCCGTGCCGGGAGGTGTCCGGGGGCACACTTGCCGATTTAGCCATCGTGTCAAGTCTGACGGATGGACTGATGCGCGCGCCGGACGGCCCGCATCTTTCCGAACACTACGGGCACCGCAAATCCGTCGATGGCCGACATCACGGACCGGGCCGGAAGGTGGCGAACAGCTGGCGCATCAACGGTTGATCTTGCAGCCACAGATCCTCCCTGGTATGCCAGTACAGGGCATACCCGTGGCCGTTGCGAATCGCACCCCGGTTGAGCACATGCACCATGACCCCGTCCGACCCGCGGTACCCGAACTCCCAGTCGGCCTGGTTGGTGCCATCCCCACCATCGCTGGGAGCCAGCCGTATCTGCCGATAATCCCGCACGCTCTGCCGGAAGCCGGCCTCGTTGCGTCGCCAGTCGCCGATGGCAGAGGTGTTTGCTTGCCTGACGCTACCGACACGTAGGAAGGACCGGGCAGCCGGGTCCACGAAGTCGACGTTTCCGGGTCCGCCGGGCCCCTCGCGGCGCTGCCAGTCCGAGGGGTACGCCACGGACCAGCCGGCGGTGGGATCGACGTAGGACACCCAGCCAGGCGGGCCCGTGACCGGGGTGGTTTCCCGAGCGACGGGCTCCCCGGCCGCCGCCGGGCCCGCCGGGGCCGACCCGCCGGCTCCGGTCGGCGACGAGATGCCGCCGGTCTGGTTGGTCGAGGTGCCGCGGCTCTTGTCGTCCGGGCCACCTGTCACCACGATCACGATGCCGATGATCGCGGCGGCGACCAGTGCCACGAGCGTCGCCACGGCGATGGTCACGCGACGCCGATCCCCGGCGTCGGGGTCGCGTGGCGGACCTCCCGCCGGCTCGATTCCCGCCGGCCTGTCGGGCGCCGGCCGCAGCCGGGCGGTCGACGGCGGGGAGGCCGGTGAGGCGGTGGCGAAGAGATTAGCCAGTTCGACGTCGCCGCCGGTGAAACCGTTGCCGTGCCCTCGGCCGATGAGCCGGGCCCGGGCCGGGATTCCGCCCAGGGCACGCATCCGGTCGATCGAGTGGATGCGCTCCAACGGCCCGGTGGGACGGGACCGAGGTGTCCGCGACGGCGTGGCCTCCTGACGCGTCTCGGTGTCCTGGCGGGCTCCGGTGTTCTGCTGAGCTGCGGCGTGCTGGCGGACCGCATCTCGTTCGACTATCTCGCGCAGTCGCCTGCGTACGACGGTGAGCGGTGGTCGGCTCGCCTCGTGCGGGGCCATCAGGTCGTCGATCACCGGTATAAGTGGTCCGGCCAGCCGGAAGGGCTGGCGTCGTCCCTGAACCAGGGCGGTGAGCACCGAAATCGGGTCACCGCCGGAGAAGGGCGGGTAGCCTTCGACGGTGGTGAACAGCGTGGCGCCCAGTCCCCACCGGTCACCCGCGGCGCTGCCGGCATCGCCACGGGCGCGTTCCGGCGGCAGGTAGGCGGGGGAGCCCATCACCATCCCAGTGCTGGTGAGCCGGGGATCCCCCTGGCTGACCGCGATGCCGAAGTCGGTCAGCCGGGCCCGGCCGTCCGCGGTCACCAGCACGTTGCTCGGCTTGACGTCGCGGTGCACCACGCCGAGCCGGTGCGCGGCCTCCAGGGCGTAGGCGAGGCTGATACCGATCCGGCACGTCTCCTCGACCGGCAGCGGTCCGCGATCGTTGATGATCGTGGCGAGGGACTGGCCGTCAACGTATTCCATGATGATCCAGGGCAGCTCGCCGTCGTCGATGACGTCGAGGACGGCGACGGCACCGGGATGATGCAGCCGACCGGCGGCGCGCGCCTCGCGTAGGACCCGCTCGCGGGTCAGGTCGCGTTCGTCCGCGTTCTCCCCGAGCGGCAGCCGTACTTCCTTGATTGCAACCACGCGCTGGAGCAGCTCGTCGGTGGCCCGGTGCACGACGCCGAATCCGCCGCGTCCGATGACCCCGTCGAGCCGGTACCGTCCCCCGACGAGGGCCACCGCTCTGGCCGAACCCGGATTGTCCGGGGACTCGCCTGCCATCCCGTCGTCCCTTCCGATCGCCGGTGGGGCTCGCATCCATGGGATCACATCGTGGCCGGACCGGGTGTCGGGCATGCTGGCGACAGCGACCGAACGGACCACGGACCTGGGGTGCAGTGTGAACGATAAAGACTGGGAGCGGTTGCGGAACGCCGCTGTCCGTGTCGCACAGAGCGCCTACGCGCCCTACTCGGGTCTGCGGGTGGGTGCTGCTGCACTGGTCGTGGATCTGCCGGACGCCGCCGGGCGTACCACCGGTGACGACCCGTGGATCGTCGTCGGCTGCAATGTCGAGAACGCGTCCTACGGCCTCGGGCTGTGCGCCGAATGCGGTCTCGTCTCGGCGCTGCACGCCAGAGGCGGTGGTCGGCTGCTGGCGTTCGCCTGCGTCGACTCCGACGGTGCGCCGTTGGCGCCCTGCGGACGGTGCCGCCAGCTGCTCTACGAGCACGGCGGGCCGGATCTGCTCGTCGCCACGGGCGACGGCGTGCGCACCATCGCGGACCTGCTCCCCGCAGCGTTCGGACCGCACGATCTACCGGGTGTCGCGTGAGCGGGAGCTTCGACGTCGTCGATCTGATCCGGGCCAAGCGGGACGGTCGACCCGTCGATCTCCGGGCCGTCGACTGGCTCATTGACGCCTACACCCGGGGTCTGGTCGCCGACGAGCAGATGTCGGCGTACCTGATGGCGGTGGTGTGGCGCGGGATGGCTCCCGCCGAGCTGGACCGCTGGACCGCTGCAATGATCGACAGTGGGGAGCGCCTGGACCTGACCGGCGTGGGACGTCCCACCGTCGACAAACACTCCACCGGAGGGGTCGGCGACAAGGTCTCGCTCGTGCTGGTGCCGCTGGTCGCCGCCTGTGGGGCCGCGGTCCCACAGCTCGCCGGGCGGGGGCTCGGTCACACCGGTGGAACGCTGGACAAGATGGAGGCGATCCCCGGCTGGCGGGCGGATCTGTCGGCCGCCCGGATGCGTGAGCTCCTCGCCGAGGTGGGTGCGGTGATCTGTGCCGCGGGTGCCGGCCTCGCTCCGGCCGACCGCCGGCTCTACGCGCTGCGGGACGTCACCGGAACCGTCGAGTCGATCCCGCTCATCGCATCGTCGATCATGAGTAAGAAGATCGCCGAGGGCACGTCGGCGCTGGTCCTGGACGTCAAGGTCGGCTCTGGGGCCTTCATGACGTTGGTGGGCGAGGCCCGTGAGCTCGCCCGGGCGATGGTCCGGATCGGCGTTGCCGCCGGGGTCCGCACCGAGGCCCTGCTGACCGGGATGGACCACCCCCTCGGCCGGACCGCCGGGCACGCGCTGGAGGTGGCCGAGGCCGTGGAGACCCTCCGTGGTGGTGGGCCGGCGGATCTGGTGGAGGTCACCGTCGCGCTGGCCAGAGCGATGATCGACCTCGTCGCCGCCGAGCTCGGCCACCGGTCCGGCGCTCTCCATGATCCCGCGCAGGTGCTGGCTGCCGGGGACGCTTTTGCGGTGTGGCGGGCGATGGTCGCGGCCCAGGGCGGCGATCCGGACGCGCCGCTTCCGGCGGCGAGCCATGTCGAGACCGTCCCCGCGCCGGCGACCGGCTATCTCCACCGCCTGGACGCCCGAGCGGTCGGCGTGGCGGCTTGGCGGCTTGGCGCGGGCCGGGCCCGCAAGGAGGACGCGGTCTCCGCGACGGCGGGCGTGCGGTGGCGGGTGGGAATCGGTGACCCGGTCACGGCCGGCGAGCCGCTGCTGGAACTGCACACCGACGACCCGGCCAGCGTCGAGCGGGCCCGGGAGGCCCTGACGGGAGCGGTGGAGGTCGCCGCGACGCCGCCCCCGAGCACACCGCTCGTCCTCGATCACCTCAGCTGAACCGATCACCTCAGCTGAACCGGTCCCGGCAGTCCGGGTCGTCATCGTGCCGTCGCTGTTCTGTCGTACCCGTGGTCTACCGTCGAGACGATGACGGAGGACATGATGACGAACGACGCACGGCCCCCGACGATCACGGTTGAGGACATCCGCCGGGTGCCGAAGGTACTGCTTCATGACCATCTTGACGGCGGGCTCCGGCCGGCCACGGTGGTCGAGCTCGCCGACGAGACCGGTTACCGCGATCTGCCGACCACGGACGTCCACACCCTGAGCACGTGGTTTCGTGGCGGCGCGCATAGCGGCTCGCTCGTCCGCTACCTGGAGACGTTCCGGCACACGGTGGGGGTGATGCAGACCCAGGAGGCCATCATGCGGGTGGCGCGGGAGTGCGCGGAGGATCTTGCGGCCGACGGCGTCGTCTACGCCGAGGTGCGGTTCGCCCCCGAGCTGCACGTCGAGCGCGGGCTGTCCCTGGACGCGGTGGTCGAGGCCGTGCTTGACGGGTTCCGGGCCGGTTCGGCCGGCACACCGCTGCACCCTCGCGCCCTGCTCACCGCGATGCGCCATCAGGCCCGCTCACTGGAGATCGCGGAGCTCGTGGTCCGGTGGCGCGATGCCGGCGTGGTCGGGTTCGACATCGCGGGCGCCGAGGCGGGCAATCCGCCCACCCGTCACCTGGACGCCTTCCAGTACATCCAGCGGGCGAACGGCCACTTCACGATCCATGCAGGCGAGGCGTTCGGCCTGCCGTCGATCTGGGAGGCCGTGCAGTGGTGCAACGCCGATCGGCTGGGGCACGGAGTGCGCATCGTCGATGACATCACGGTCGATCCGGACGGTAAGGCGATCCTCGGTGATCTCGCGAACTACGTGCGCGACGTCCGGGTGCCGCTGGAGATGTGTCCCTCGTCGAACGTGCACACCGGAGCCGCGCCGAGCATCGAACGGCACCCCATCGGGCTGCTTCGCCGGCTGCAGTTCCGGGTCACGGTCAACACGGACAACAGGCTGATGAGCGGCGTGTCGCTGTCGAGTGAGTTCGCGACCCTCGTGGACGTCAACGGCTACGGCTGGTCCGACATCCGCTGGCTCACCCTCAACGCGATGAAGTCCGCCTTCCTGCCCTTCGACCGGCGGCTCGATTTCATCAACAACGTCATCAAGCCGGGCTATGCGGAGCTTGTCTCCGCGGAGTCAGCCTGATGAGCGGTGGGCCGGTGAGGCCCGCCTCGGATGCCGTGGTGGGAGCCGATGGTTGCCCGCGATGCCCGTGGGGTCTGTCCGCGCCGGAGTACGTCGCCTACCACGACGACGAGTGGGGGCGTCCGGTCAGGGACACGGTCGGTCTGTTCGAGCGGCTGACTCTGGAGGCGTTCCAGTCCGGCCTGTCGTGGTTGACGATCCTGCGCAAGCGGCCGGCGTTCCGGGCGGCGTTCGCCGGATTCGACCCGGCCGCCGTGGCCGCGTTCGGTTCCGCGGATGTCGACCGGCTGCTCGCCGACGCCGGCATCGTCCGAAACCGCCGCAAGATCGAGGCGACGATCGCCAATGCCCGCGCCGTCCTTACGCTGGACCGTCCCCTCGAGGATCTGATCTGGTCGTTCCAGCCGGAGCCGATGGGGCGGGTGGCGCCGGCCACCCTCGCCGACGTGCCGGCGAAGACCCCCGAGTCGGTGGCGCTCGCCAAGGGGCTGCGCGCGGCCGGGTTCGTCTTCGTCGGTCCGACCACCGCCTATGCCCTGATGCAGGCCTGCGGGCTCGTTGATGATCATCTGTCTGGCTGCTGGGTGGCGGGGCGCGTGGGCTAGCCGTCAGATCTCGGCTGTGGCCGTCGGCGGCGGATCATCCGGGGAAGCCGGTCACCTGGGAAAGCCGGCGAGCACATCCGCGGAGGCGGACAGTCCGAGCCGGGTCGCGCCAGCCTCGATCATCTCGATCGCCTTCTCGGCGGTGCGGATGCCGCCCGAGGCTTTGATACCGAGCCGGCCACCCACGGCCGCCGCCATCGCCCGCACTGCGCGCACGCTGGCCCCGCCTGCCGGGTGGAAACCGGTGGAGGTCTTGACGAACTCGGCGCCGCCGGCCTCCGCTGCCCGGCAGGCGGCGACGATGCTCTCGTCCGGCAGCAGGGCCGTCTCCAGGATGACCTTGAGCACGACGTCCGGCGGCACCGACAGCCGGACCTCGGTGATTTCGGTCTCGATCGCTCGCCAGTTCTCGTCCATCGCGTTGGCGATGTCGATGACCATGTCGATCTCCGTGGCGCCGTCCGCGACCGCCCGCCGCGCCTCCTCGGCCTTGATGACGGTCAGGTGCGTGCCGTGCGGAAAGCCGATGACGGAGGCGACGCCGAAGGCCGGCCCGACCTCACCGCCGTCCCGTCGGGTACTCGCGGCGGCCAGGTAGACATGGGTCGGCGCCACACAGACGGCACCGACACCCAGCTTGGCAGCTTCCCCGCACAGCGCGAGTATCTCCTCGCCGGTGGCGGACGGCTGTAGCAGTGTGTGGTCGACTATCCGGGCTACCTCGGCGCGCCGCAGCGTGGGGCGAGCGCCGGCGGCCGGTCGGGAGGGGCACTTCTCGGGTTCCTCGCCGGGACGGTCCGATCCGGCCGGAGCCGTTGTCATACGTTGCATCATTGCCGATCGCCCGGCTTCGCGTACGAGGAGTCCTTCCGTGCAGCTGCACATCGTCGACCATCCCCTCGCGGCCTCGTCGCTGACCGTCCTGCGGGACGAGCGCACGCCCCGGTCCCGGTTCCGGCCCGTCCTGTACGACCTGGCGATGATGCTCGTGTACGAGGCGACCCGTACGCTGCCGACGATGCCGGTCACCGTCACGACTCCGCTGGCCACGACCTCCGGGGTGCGGTTGGCCGCGGAACCGGTCGTCGTCCCGGTGCTGCGGGCCGGGCTCGGCATGCTGCCGGCGGCGCTCAACCTGCTTCCCGACGCCCACACCGCGTTCATCGGGCTCTCCCGCGACGAGACGACCTTCGAACCCACGGCCTACCTGGAGGCGATGCCCACCGATCTGGCCGGCCGCCCGGTGCTGCTGCTCGACCCGATGCTCGCCACCGGCGGTTCGGCCCTGCACTGCCTGCGGCTGCTCGCCGACCGCGGGGCGCGGGGCGTCACCGTGGTCTCCGTGGTGGCAGCACCGGAGGGCCTTGCGGCGCTGGAATCCGGTGGCCCTGCGGTCGGCACGGCCGACCTGACCGTTGTGACCGCCGTGGTCGACGAGAGATTGAACGAGACGGCCTATATTGTGCCCGGGCTCGGCGACGCGGGTGATCGGATCTTCGGCGAGATGTGATCTCCGTCGCGTCCGTCGAGCAGATTGCCCGCGGCCGTGTGCAGGTGGAGCAGGCGTGCCGCGGCCTGGTCCCGAGCCGCGGGCACCGCGTCGACGGCATGCCCCGGCACCGGCTCCACGGTCTCGAGGTACACCTTTAGTTTGGGTTCGGTCCCGCTCGGGCGGAAGATCACCCGATCCTCGTCGAGGAACAGCATGAGCACGTCGGCGGGTGGCAGGACCGGATGCGCCGCGTCGGCACGGTCCATGGGGCCGGCACGGTCCACGGGGCGTGCGGGTCGAGGGGGGATCCCTCCCGCCGGTGCGTTCCCGTCCCGCCCGCCGGCCAGCAGGTCACGGACTCCGGTGACGGGACGCCCGGCGAGGCTGGTCGGCGGCTGGACCCGCAGGCGGTGCATCATCTCGTCGATCTGGGTGACGTCGTCGAAGCGCGCCGAGTGTTGCCCCGCGAGATGGACACCGAGTCGTGCGGACAACTCGTCGAGCAGGCCTGGCAGGGTCCGACCTCGTCGCTTCGCCCGCGCGGCGATCAGAGCGATGGCGAGGGCGGCGGTGATGCCGTCCTTGTCGCGGACCAGATCCGGGGCGACGGCGTATCCGAGTGCCTCCTCGTAGCCGAAGACCAGCCGCGCGTCCGCACGCATGATCCACTTGAAGCCGGTCAGCGTCTCGGCGTAAGGAACCCCGACCTCGGCGGCCAGCGCACGCAGACCGGAGGAGCTGACGATGGTGGTCGTTACCGGACCGGGGCGGGAGCGCAGGACATGATCGGCGAGAAGCAGACCGACCTCGTCACCGCTGAGTACCCGCCCTCCGACGGCGACGGCGCACCGGTCGGCGTCGGGATCGTTGGCGAGTACCAGATCGGCGTCGATGCGCTCGCCGAGCGCCAGAACCCGGTCCATCGCCCCCGCCTCCTCGGGGTTCGGCCACTGGACTGTCGGAAACTCCGGATCGGGTTCGGCCTGCTCGTGGACGACATCGGGTGCGGCGAGACCCGCGGCGGTGAACACGGCGCTGAGAACGGCTGCGCCGACACCGTGCAACGGGGTGTACGCAACGGTCAGGGCCGTCGCGTCCGTGGTCACGTCCGTGGTCACGTCTGTGCGTAGGTCGGTGGCTGTGGCTGCCCGGCCGGCGGTGGCCGCCGCGTGTATGTAGTCGTCGACGACATCCGCATCGAGCCTCCGCCAGGTCTCGGCGAGTGGGATCGCCCGGGCGGGGCCGGCAGCCGCGATCATTCCTTCGATCTCACTGTCCGCCGGAGCCACGAGCTGCGCCCCCCGCGCGGCGCCCGAGGAAGCATCACCCAGGTAGACCTTATAGCCGTTGTCGGTGGCTGGATTGTGGCTGGCCGTGACCATCACGCCGGCGTCCGCGCCCAGCCTGCGCACGGCGAAGGCCAGCACCGGAGTGGGCACCGGCCCGGGGAGTACCAGCGCCAGCAGTCCGGCACCGGCGAACACCCGGGCGCTGTCGAGGGCGAACGCCTCGCTGCGATGCCGGGCGTCGTAGCCGACGACGACGGTCGCCGTCGAGGAACTCGGTGCCGCCTGTGCTGGTGGTGTCGCCCTGCTCGTGAGCCAGGTGGCGAGTCCGGCGGCGGCGCGGCGCACCACGGCGGTGTTCATGCCGGCTGGACCGGCGCGCAGTGGCCCGCGCAACCCGGCTGTGCCGAACCGCAGCGGTCCGTGGAAACGTGTGGCCAGCTCCGCGAGCAGCGTGGCATCGTGACCCGCGCCGTCGCGCAGCCGGGCCAGTTCGGCCTGGTCGGCGGGATCCGGATCATCGGCCAGCCAGGCCTCGACCTGCTCGGCGAGTGGGCTGGGCAGGGACGTCGGGCTGGGCAGGGACGTCGGGCCTGGTCGGGACGAGGACGGCATCGCGATTCCGCCGTGGTCCTACAGCCGGGTGACGATGTCGGCGAGCAGGATACCCATGCGTTCCGCGGCGGCAGCTCCCGTGGCCAGCACCTCGAGATGATCTAGCGGCTCGCCGCTCATCCCCGCTGCGAGGTTGGTGACCAGGGACAGGGCCAGCACCTCCGCTCCGGCGGCCCGCGCCGCGATCGTCTCGTGCACGGTCGACATGCCGACCAGGTCGGCTCCCAGGAGCCGCAGCATGCGGATCTCTGCGGGTGTCTCGAAGTGTGGACCGGGCAGTCCCGCATACACTCCTTCGGCCAGGATGGGATCGACCTCGCGGGCAAGCGCCCGTAGCCGGGGGGAATAGGCGTCGGTCAGGTCGGTGAACGCCGGACCGACCAGGGGTGAGCGGCCGGTCAGGTTCAGGTGGTCGGCGACCAGGACGGGCTGGCCGACGTACATGTCCGCGCGCAGACCGCCGGCGGCGTTCGTCAGTATGACGGTCGACGCGCCGGCCGCACAGGCCAGGCGGACCGCGTGGACCACCCGGGACAGGTCATGGCCCTCGTAGGGATGTACGCGGCCCAGATAGATCAACAGGCGGCGGTCGCCGAGCTGGACGGAGCGTGTGGTCGGCTTGTGCCCGGGAACGTCGGTGTTGGATGGGAAGCCGCCGAGTTGGGTAAACGTGACCTCGGTGACGTCGGTCGCCTGCCGGGACAGTACATCGGCGGCCGGGGGCCAGCCCGATCCCAGCACAATCGCGATGTCGTGCCGGTCGGCTCCGGTCAGCTCGGCCAGGGTGGCGGCCGAGGCCGCCGCGTTCGGTTCGTCCGCCTGTGCCCTCACCCGGCGACTGTACGGGGTGCGTGGAGGACACTGACGCCCGTGCCCCTGATACCGTCCCATCGTCGTCTCCCGGCAGTGCCCTTGGAGTCCGGCGAGTTCATCGAGGTCGTGCTGCGCGGTCGGCTCACCGACCCGAGCGGGCCCGGACGGTTCACGGCGAAGGTCGAATCCTTCGTCGGACACCGGTTCGGGGCCTCGCGCTGGATCATGCTGACCGATCGGCGGCTGCTGGTCCTCGCCCCCTTCCCGCGGGAGGGCGACTGGTTCGACGTCGTCTTCGACCGTCGTGAGGTGACGGCGTCCCGAGGCGTCAAGCACGGAGATGTGATCACCGTCGAGCTCACCACTCCCCGCGGCCGTCAGGTCCTGCGCATCTCGGCCCGGCTACGCGGGGAGGCGGGCCGTTTCATCCGCGCGCTGCGCTAACGGCGAACGATCTCGCCGTGCGGCCTGTCCGGCCTGTCCGGCCCATGCGGTCGCCGGGAGCGGCGGTCTCGCGGTTACCGGCCGATAGGGTCAGGACTGGATCCCGCGCGGGCGCAGTGACATCGCCACACATCTGGCGAGAAAAGTACCCGGCGGGCCGGACCAGACTGCGATGGGAACAACGGATCGATGACTACGACCCAGTCGACCACCGGCGAGCTACCGATCCCGGTGGCGGGGGCCGCCACCTCGGGCGGGCGGCAGCGCACGGCCATGCGCACACATCTGTGCGGTGATCTGCGATCGGATCACGTTGACCAGACCGTGACGGTGTGTGGCTGGGTGGCGCACCGCCGTCAGCACGGCCAGTCGCTGACCTTCGTCGACCTGCGTGACCATTCCGGGATCATTCAGGCGGTCGTCGACGGCTCGGTCGACGTCCGGACCGAGTACGTGTTGCGGATCACCGGTACCGTCGCCGTCCGCCCGGAGGGGACCGCGAACCCCGCCCTGGCCACGGGCGAGGTCGAGCTACGCGACTGCGAGGTGCAGGTGCTCTCGGTCGCGACACCGCCGCCGTTCCCGCTGGACGATCGAGCCGACTCCGTCGATGAGACCATTCGTCTCGCCTACCGCTATCTCGATCTGCGCCGTGACCGGATGCAGCGCAACCTGCGGATCCGCTCGGCGGTTCTTGCGGCGATGCGCTCGGCGCTCGCCCCGCTGGACTTCGTCGAGGTCGAGACGCCGCTGCTGATGCCCTCGACACCGGAGGGAGCGCGGGAGTTCATCGTCCCGTCGCGCCAGTTCCCAGGCAGTTTTTACGCCCTCCCGCAGTCACCCCAGCTTTTCAAGCAGTTGCTCATGGTGGGCGGGACGGATCGCTATTTCCAGTTCGCCCGATGTCTGCGCGACGAGGACCTGCGGGCCGACCGGCAGTACGAGTTCACCCAGCTCGACCTCGAGATGAGCTTCGTGGACCAGGACGACGTGCTCGGCGTGACGTCGGCGGCGGTTTTGGCCGCGGCCCGGGCGGTGACCGGCGGCCCCGTGCTGCCGATCGAGCGGATGTCCTGGCACGAAGCGATGAACCGCTTCGGGGTCGACAAGCCGGACCTGCGGTTCGGCATGGAACTCATAGAGCTGACCGCGGTCTTCGCGGGTAGCGGTTTCAAGGCGTTCGCCGGGGCCGAGGCCGTCAAGGGAATCCGCGTACCCGGCGGGTCAGCCTCGCACAACCGGCGCAAGCTCGACGATCTCACCGCGCGGGCGAAGGGACTGGGCGCGAAGGGCCTGGTCTGGATGCGGGTCGGTCCCGGCGGCGAGCTGGAGTCCCCGGTGGCGAAGTTTCTCGCCGCCGAGGAACTCGCCGGCATCGTCGCGGCAACCGCGGCGGTGGCGGGCGACCTTCTTCTCCTGGTCGCCGACGAGTGGGCGATCACCTGCGAGGTGCTCGGCCAGCTTCGCAACGATCTGGGCCGCCCGCCGGCCGGCGAAGGTCCCTTGCGGTTCGTGTGGGTCGTCGACTTCCCGCTGTTCGTCGGGGTGGATCCGGGCACCGGACGGCCGAAGCCGGGGCATCACCCCTTCACCCGTCCGCACCCCGACGATGTGGACAAGCTGGAGACCGATCCGCTCGCGGTGCGTAGCCGGGCGTACGACCTGGTGCTCAACGGCTGGGAACTCGGATCTGGCTCGATCCGGATCCATGAGAGCGATCTCCAGCAGCGCATCTTCGGGATCCTCGGAATCTCGCCGGCGGAGGCGAAGGCTCGATTCGGCTTCTTCCTCATCCCTTTCGGCTACGGGGCGCCACCGCACGGCGGATTCGCGGTGGGGATCGACCGGTTGGTGGCGATCCTCGCCGGTGAGGAGAACATCCGGGAGGTCATCGCTTTTCCCAAGACCCAGTCGGGACTCGACCCGTTGACGGGCGCCCCGACGCCCGTGACCGATCGTCAGCTGCGTGAGCTGGGGGTGCGGGTGGTCACTGCACCGGCACCGGGCCCGGTAGCCGTCTGAGCGCGTCGGGCCCGGCCGATGGGCGGTGAGGTGGTCGGGCCGGGCATTGCCGCGACCAAGCCTTTGGCCAGCTCCCCGGTGGGGGGTGGTGGGGTAGGAACGGGCTGAATGGGGTAGTCACCTTCTGCTGCCCGTAAGCCGACCTGCTGCCCGTAAGCCGACCTGCTGCCCGTAAGCCGA
>NZ_CDWRCK010000058.1:0-5020 GCF_977927595.1 Frankia sp. CcWB3 | reverse complement strand
CCTGCTGCCCGTGAGCCGAGCCGGTGGGTGACGGCTGTCTGGTGCTGGTACCGACCCCGAGATCCCGACCCGAGGAGGCTAGGTGCAGATCCCTTTCTCGTCGTCGTCGAGCACCAGTCTCGGCATCGAATGGGAGCTGCAGCTCGTCGACCAGCAATCGCGCGAACTTCGCGGCGAGGCCAGCGGGATTCTTCACGAGCTGCGGGCGAAGGCCGGGGAGCGCGAGGCGGCCAAGGCCAAGCACGAGCTGTTCGAGTCGACCATCGAGGTCGTCACCGGGGTCTGCGACTCGGTGGAGGAAGCGACCGCGGACCTGGCTGGAACCGTCTCGCTGCTGCGCGATCTGGCGGAACGGCGCGGGATCGGGCTGATGTGCAGCGGCACGCATCCGGCCAGTGACTATATGGGGCAGCGCATCACCGAGGATCATCGCTATTTCCGGCTGGTCAGCCAGATGCAGTGGTTGGCCCGGCGGCTGCTCATCTTCGGCGTCCACGTACACGTCGGAGTGCGGTCTGCGGACAAGGTCATGCCGATCGTGAACGCTCTGATGGCCTATGTCCCGCATTTTCTCGCCCTGTCGGCGTCGTCGCCCTACTGGCTGGGCGGAGACACCGGGCTGGCCTCATCCCGATCACAGGTCTTCGCGAGCCTGCCCACCGCGGGACTGCCGTACCCGTTGGAGGACTGGCCGGGTTTCGAGTCGTTCATGGAGACACTGATTGTCTCCGGCACCATCGAGACGATCCGCGAGGTCTGGTGGGACATTCGCCCACATCCCAACTTCGGCACCGTGGAACTGCGGGTCTGCGATGGTCTGCCGTCCCTGATGGAGGTGGGGGCGGTCGCGGCTCTCGCGCAGTGCCTGGTTGACCGCATGAACACCCAGATCGATCGTGGGTATCGCCTCCCGACTCCGCAACGATGGCTCGTGCAGGAGAACAAGTGGCGAGCGGCCCGGTACGGTCTGGACGCACAGATCATCGTCGATGGTCGGGGCGGTATCCGGCCGGTCCGGGACGAGATCACCGATCTCGTGGAGGATCTGCTTCCGGTCGCCCACCGCCTCGGTTGTTCATCCGAGCTCTCCGACGCGCTGACCATCCTGCGGACGGGCGCGAGCTATACCCGGCAGCGGGACGCCGCCCGGCGGGCCGGTGGAGATCTCATCCGGGTCGTCGATACCCTGCTCGAAGAGATGAACATGGGCCGTCCGGTAGTCGACGGCTAGACACGTCGGCGAATACCCCGAACCGCACGCGTTCAGGGCCCGCGTGGCGTGTGCAGGGAGGAGCCCGGCCGGCAGATGAAGGTTGACGAGACCGCGGCGGTCGCCGGGTGGGTGGCCGCGCACGAATCCGAGCTGATCGCGTTGCGTCGCGATCTCCACGCCCACCCGGAGCTCGGCCGGCGGGAGCACCGCACCGCCGAGCAGGTCGAGGCGCGACTCCGGGCCGCGGGACTGTCGCCGCAGCGCCTGCCGGACCTTCCTGGCCTGTGGTGTGATATCGGTCTCGGCGTCGATCATGATCCAGACGCTCCCGTGATCATGCTGCGGGCCGACATGGACGCTCTTCCGCTCTCGGATATCAAGGACGTGCGGTACCGCTCCACCGTTCCGGGTGTGGCTCACGCTTGCGGACATGACGTGCACACGACCGTGGCGCTCGGCGCCGGACTCGCGCTTGCCGAGATCGCACGCGTGTCTACGCTGCCCGGGACCGTGCGCCTGGTGTTCCAGCCCGCGGAGGAGCTCATGCCGGGCGGCGCGTTGGACGTCATCGACGCGGGAGTGCTGAAGCCGGTGACCACGGCGATCGCGGTGCACTGCGATCCGGCGCTCGACCTGGGCATGATCGGTCTGCGGACGGGTCCGATCACCTCTGCCGCCGATGCCGTCGAAATCACGTTGGCCGGGCCCGGCGGTCACACCTCCCGGCCACAGAACACAGTCGACCTGGTGTACGCGCTCGTCCGCCTTGCGGCCGATCTTCCTGCCGCGTTGGGGCGACTAGTCGATCCCAGGTCGGCGCTCTCCCTGGTCTGGGGTCAGGTGCAGGCGGGAACCGTTACCAACGCCATCCCTCGAACCGGTCAGCTCCGAGGCACGATCCGCACTTTGTCCCGGGAGACCTGGGAGAGCGTGCCGGCGCTGGTCACTCAGGTTGCCGAGCAGCTCATCGCACCGTACGGAGCACAGATCGTGGTCGACTACCGGCGTGGCGTGCCGCCCGTGGTGAACAGCGTGGATGTCGTCGAGGTCCTTCGGACCGTCGTCGACCGTGTGTTTGGTCACGGGACCTCCACCATGGTGGCGCAATCGCTTGGTGGCGAGGACTTCGGTTGGTATCTGAACCACGTGCCGGGGGCCTTGGCCCGATTGGGCACTCGGACACCCGGCGGCCACACCTACGACCTTCACCAGGGTAGCTTCGACGTGGACGAGAGAGCGATCGGTGTGGGCGTGAAGCTGCTTGCCGGCGCGGCTCTCGATCTGCTGACCCAGACGCCACCGGCGCCGTGATGCGTCACGCAGTCGGTCGCGAACGGAGCTCGGCCACGTAGTCGGCGGGTGCCCCAGCCTTCTCCGCGGAATCGGCGATCATCTCGAGGTACCGGCGCGACGGGAGTCCTCCCTCGTAGGCGTCGAGAACATACGTCCAGGCGAGAGCCTCCCCATCGAGGGTGGAGACCCGCACCCGGATGCGGGTGTACAGGCCGGTGTCCGCGCCTTCCCAGACGTCGAGCCGTTCCAGGTCGTAACGGTCGAGATCGTACAGAAGGACGTACGCGTGGGCACCCGGAGCCTCGACGATGGTCGGCAAGGCTCCATCCCAACCGACGTTCTCACCGCCGAACGTGAGGCGCCAACCGTTGATCCATCCAGCGCCGGTCACGGGCGAATGCGGGGCCCGCTCCTTCATCTGCGCCGGGTCGAGGTTGCCGGCGTAAGCCGCGTACAAGGTCATTGTGATCTCTCGGAGGGTTACGGTGCGTGATTATAACTGTAATTTCCGCTCATGAAAGGAGGAAGATGGCCCTACCTGACATCGCTGATGTCGGACTCCGTCTGCGATCCTACGGAGCCTTCCGCACCGGCAGGAGAGCGGCCGCGGCGGCGGGGCAAGATGATAAGGAAGCGATACCGGATCGGGAGGGCACGTGACTCGCATCATCATTCTTGGTGGAGGGCCCGGAGGCTACGAGGCGGCTCTCGTTGGAGCCTCACTCGGAGCGACGGTCACCGTCATCGACTCGGACGGGGTCGGTGGTGCCTGTGTGCTCACCGACTGCGTCCCCTCCAAAACCTTGATCGCGACTTCGGAGACCATGACGAACCTTGCTCTGGCTCCCGGCCTGGGTGTCCGCCCGCATAGTCTCGGCCCTGGGCCGGAACCGGCGTTGCCCCCCGTGGCCTGGGGGATCAGTACCAGCGCGGACTCGGGCACCCGGCCGCTCACGCCCCCGGAGGTCGTCAATGTGGATGCGGAGCAGGTGTACGAACGGGTCCGTGATCTAGCCAAGGCCCAGTCCCTGGACATCGAGCGCCGGCTCGAGCGCGAGAAGGTCGATGTCGTGCACGCCTCTGGGCGTCTTGTCGGGCCGCACGCAATCGAAACCAGCGCCGGTGAAACCTTCGTCGGCGATGTGATTTTGATCGCGACCGGCGCCTCACCACGCGATCTCCCCACGGCCCAGCCGGATGGTGAGCGGATTCTCACCTGGCGACACCTCTACGACCTCAAGGAGATACCCGAACATCTGGTCGTCGTCGGTTCCGGCGTCACCGGAGCTGAGTTCGCCAGCGCGTATCGGGCGCTTGGCGCCGAGGTCACGCTGGTTTCCTCGCGCGAACGCGTGCTGCCGGGGGAGGACCCGGATGCTGCCCGGGTCATCGAGGATGTGTTCGTGCGGCGTGGGATCGAGGTGCTCAACCGATCGCGGGCGGCGTCGGTACGGCGCATCGGGGACGGTGTGATCGTCGAGCTGACCGACGGCCGGACCGTCACGGGAAGCCATGCTCTGATGGCGGTTGGTTCGGTACCCCGCACCAAGGGCCTCGGGCTGACTGACGTGGGGGTGCGGCTTGGGCCTGGTGGGCATGTGAACGTGGACCGGATGTCGCGGACCTCGGTGCCGGGTGTCTACGCGGCCGGTGACTGCACTGGAGTCCTCCCGCTCGCATCGGTCGCCGCGATGCAGGGGCGTATCGCCATGTGGCACGCCCTCGGCGAGGCCGTCACACCCTTGCGGCTCGGGACGGTGTCGTCCAACATCTTCACCGAGCCGGAAATCGCCACCGTCGGAGTCACGCAGGTGATGAAGGACACCGGGGCAGTCGCAGCCGAGGTAACCACAGTTCCACTCTTGCGGAATCCGCGGGCGAAGATGATGGGTATTGAGGACGGCTTCGTGAAACTGTTCTGCCGTCCGGGGAGTGGAAGCGTGCTTGGCGGTGTTATT
Organism: Frankia sp. CcWB3; assembly: GCF_977927595.1. NCBI lineage: Bacteria > Bacillati > Actinomycetota > Actinomycetes > Frankiales > Frankiaceae > Frankia > Frankia sp. CcWB3. Next base: position 556 of record NZ_CDWRCK010000058.1, on the reverse strand, counting down.
GTCGCGCCGCGTGCATCCGAACTCATCCTCTCTATCTCGCTCGCGGTCGAACACGGTCTGACCGTCGATCAAATCGCACATACGTTCTCGATCTACCCGTCGCTCTCCGGCTCGATCACCGAGGCGGCTCGCGTCCTGCGTACGCGCGACTTCTTCGCGGGATTCGACAACCCGGAGTGAGCAGGGGCCCGGCAGGACCGCATGCGGAACCTCCTGCCATGTCGGGCTGCCATGCCGGGACGACGGCCGGCGCGGCGAGTACTGCCGACGCCTGCCTGTGGAGAAGGCTACGAGCAGGGCTTTTCCACCGGGCCGCGTCTGGGGGATCGTCTGTTCCCGTAGGCGCGGCCGGCGATGTCCGCGGGATGGAACCGGTTCGCGGCGTGGCTCTGACTCTCGGGCCGACGTGCCGAAGGCATCATCGTCTGAAGCATGCGGGTGAGTAAGAGGTCCGGGTGTCGTGTCGAAAAAGACACGACGGGAAGCCCGGGACGGCCGGCCGCCCCGGGCTCACACGGCTCTTCGCGGAAGGTAAACATTCACGTAGATTCGTGAT
>NZ_CDWRCK010000057.1:15934-20773 GCF_977927595.1 Frankia sp. CcWB3 | reverse complement strand
CACCTACGCCCACGCCCACGCCCACACCTACGCCCACGCCTACGCCCACGCCCACGCCATCCACATCCTCGGCGGGCCGGGAGACGGCGATGGCCTGCTCGTCGCTGATCGACCCCTCAAGGACGAGGCGGACGCGGCCGCGGCGCAGGTGGTCGAAGGCGATCGCGGCCAACCGCGCCGCCTGCTCGGCGGCGCCCGGCTCACCCTGGTTGTGCCGCAGACAGGCGATCTTGGCGTGGACGACCGCCTGGTAGGCAATGTAGTGATGGTCCAGCGACACCGGATGCGTCTCGGCGGAGAACTCCCGGTACCAGGCCAGGAACCGGCGCGCCTCGTCCGGCGCGCCGAGCCGCTCCAGGTCCATCGCGAGGCACGCGGCGTCGGCCAACACGTCACCGATCCGGCCCTGCCGGTCGGACGCCAGGCAGTCGATCACCCGTACGCCGTCGGACAGGCAGAAGACGTGGTCGGCGATGAAATCGCCGTGACCGTCCCGGATCCGGCCGGCCCGCCGCCGCTCAGCCAGCAGCGGAGCCCGCCCGGCGAGGTAGCGCAGCGCGAGTCGCTCGATCTCGTCGACGACATCGGCGGCCAGGACCTCGCCGCGAAACGGCGCGACGGCGCGCAGCAGGTCCAGCCAGCGAGCCTGCATAGCCGCCAGGCTGCCCGCCGCACCGATCCGGGCCGAGGTCTCGCAGCTCTCGTGGAACGCCGCGAGTCGGCGCGCGAGGTCACGCAGCTGTTGATCGACCCACCCGCCCCGCTCGACCAGCGTCGTCAGGCGGCGCGCGACGGGCAGCCGACGCATGACGACCATGTGATCGCGCAGGAGGTCGGCCTCGTCGCGGACGTCCGCGACGGCGAGGTACACGTCCGGCGCCAGCCGCCGGTTGAGGGCCACCTCGGTCTGGCAGGCCTCTTCCCGCGCCTGCCGCCGTCGCAGGTCCACGGATCCGGCCATGACGGGTTTGGGCATCTTGTAGACCCGCTCGCCCACGAAGAACAGCAGCGCGGTCGTCGTCTCCACGGTGTGCAGCGTGGGGGTTGGCCCGCCGAGGAAACTCGGCGGAGCGGGAGGGGTCAGAGCGGTCTCAGCGGTCAGAACCTCTGCGGCGGACATGATCTCTCCCGGAGGCAACGGAGAGTAACAGGGAGTAGACGACGGTTGGCCAGGACCCGCAGGGGTCCGGCGGCGGTGTCGTCAACGGTGCCCTGCCGGGACGGACCAGCCGATCCGCCGGATGTCACGCCCGGATGGCCGTTCGGCCCTCACCGAGTGGGCCGAACGGCCGTGCCGAGTATGCGGGCGGCGACGATCGCGACCCGCTGCCGGCTCCGGGCCGGCAGGCTCGCCGGGGGTCAGGCCTCGCGGAGGGACTCCAGGAAGAGCAGGGTCCGCGCGGCGACGCTGCGACGCCCCGGACCCGTCAGCACATCGTGGCCGCCCGGGACGACCACGAGCTCCGCCCGGGACGCGGTGCGCGTCGTCATCCGGATCAGGGGTAGCGGGCTGACCTTGTCCTGCGCACCGTGGATGAGCAGGATCGGGAGGTCGGGCAGGGCACGCGGCAACGGTTCCTCGATGGCCACCCCCGCGACGGGAACCTGCAGGAGCGGCAGGCCGACCAGGATCACACCGTCGGGGCGTACCGCAGGGGAGGCGGCCATCGCCAGCGCCGCGAGGGCCCCCGTGTCGGAACCGAGGAGGACGAACGGGACGCCCGGCACCCGGTTCTCGGCCACCGCGGGCACCCGGCGGCCACCGTCGGGAACGACGGTCACCAGGTAGCCGTCCAGCGCGAGCCGATCGGCGAGAAGGTGGAACGGGCCGGCCTGCTCACCGCGCCCGAGCAGCACCGCGACCACCGCGCGCACATATTCCCCGGGTGCCCCGCCGGAGGCGGGAGAGGGCGCCGGGAGCCGACGCGTCGACGGAACCGGGATCGCGGCCGGGACGGCAGGGGAGGCCGGAGAGACGATCGACGCCGGAGAGACGGTGGGTGCGGTGGGTGTCGCGGCCGGCCTGCCTGCGGTTGGCGCGACGGAGCTGCCCCGCTGCGGACCGACGATGGCGCGGGCGCGGGATTGCCTGCCCGCCGCGGACGAGGTGGGCGAGGCCATCCGTAGATCATCGACGGACAACTGAGTGGTCGGCGACGGCATCGGCGCCAGATCTCCTTCGGACGGAACGGATCGTCGCGGCAGGCGGGCCGGACGTGCCGCGGGCGCGGCGTCGAGGCGACATCAATCGTTGATCTCGCCTCGGAGACCAGGAAAGGGCTTGAAGAGTAGGAGAGGGAAGGTGTCCGGCCCGCCGATGATCGGTCCGACGGCCCGGCGACCGGAGTAACACGCGGCTGCCGCCCGCCACGAGGCGAGGACAACGGCGGCCTGGACATCGCGGCGGCCGTGCTCGCGAGTCGTACGGGGTGACCAGCAGCGGCGACGGGTGGTTCTTCGACGGCGGTACCGCTGCGGTCGGTCTCGGGAGCCGGCCCCTGGGAAACGACCACCTGCCGCACGTCGCCTGCCGGCGAACGTCAGGAGCCCACCGGGAGGCGGAGGATGCCGGACCACTGGCCGCCCGCGGCCGGGACGGATCGCTCGGCTCGGGGCCGCCGGCAGGCTCGGGGCCGCCGGCAGATCAGCGACAACGTCGCCAGGACGACGGCGACGGGAGGATCTCGGACTGGCGTCGATCGGGCCGGAGCACGTCCACGAACATGTCTACTACCTTGCGTAGCGAGAAGGGAAGCCGTCAAGCCGTTCACGGTGTGTCGTATATCACTCCACGACACGCCGGCCCGACGCTGACGTGACGTCGACCGAAAGGTGTCCGGTCGGCCAGACCGGCGGCAAGGCCAGCCGGGAAGCCGGCCGCGAAGCCGGTGACCGGACCTCGTGGACCCCGCCCCGAAACACCGGAAAATGACGACAAGGGCACCGCCGGAGGCGCTGCCCTTGTCATGATCCGCGCACATTGTTCGTGCACGTTTAATGATCAACTATTTCGGTTCTCCGGGCACGGTCCTGTGCGTCGGGGAACCAACCCGCACCACGGTCAGGCCGCCGCCGCGCCCTTGGCCTTCACGAAACGGGCAGCCACGTCGGCCCAGTTGACGACGTTCCACAGGGCCGCCACGTAGTCGACCTTGACGTTCTTGTACTGCAGGTACCAGGCATGCTCCCAGGCGTCGAACACGAGCAGCGGGGTGTTGCCCACGCCGACGTTGCTCTGGTGGTCGTACACCTGCTCGATGAGCAGACGCTGCGCGGTGGCGTCGTAGGCCAGGACGCCCCACCCGGAGCCCTGCACCGTGGTGGTCACCGCGTTCAGTTGCGCCTTGAAGGCGTCGAAGGAACCGAAGTCGGCGGCGATGGCCTCACCGAGCGCACCGTCCGGCTTGTCCCCGCCGTCCGGCGAGAGGTTCTCCCAGTAGATCGAGTGGAGAATATGCCCGGAAAGGTTGAAGGCGAGCGTCTTCTCCAGGCCCACGATGGCACCGAAGTCGCCCTTGTCGCGCGCTTCGGCGATCTTCTCAAGAGTGTCATTGGCACCCTTGACGTAGGTCGCGTGGTGCTTGTCGTGGTGCAGTTCGACTATCTGCCCGATAATGGACGGTTCCAGAGCACCGTAGTCGTAGTTCAGGTCCGGCAGCGTGTACGTCGCCACTAGCGCACGATCCTTTCCATTCATAAGGAATTCATCCGAGGAGTCCCGTGCGGAGCTCTCGGAGGTCAGATGGGCGGTGCGATGGAGCCGGCGGCCACCCGGAGCGGAGGGGGCGGACAGGACCCGGCGATGCTCATCGGCCCTCCCCCCTCCTCTCCCGCGGCACCGCCTCGACGGCACCCTGTGGACGGTCGGCTTCGCTGCTGCAATCCTCCGCGCGATCCCCCGACTGGACACTATCGCCAGTCGGATGGGGCTTGCATGGCGAGACCCGACACCATGACACTCAAAGGATCGACCCGTTCGCAGCGCCAACAACAGTGCGTAACGGTGAGGAAACGAAAACGGGATTACTCCGCCATTCCTCGCCACCGCCCATTACCTTCCGCTACTCCTCATGGATCTGTTGGGCGAGGTAATGGGCCGCACCAAGCTGGGAGATCAGCTCCAGCTGGGCGTCGAGCCAGTCGATGTGCTCCTCCTCGGAGACGAGGATCCGCTCGAGGAGCACGGCCGATCCGACGTCGCCCCGCTCCCGGCAGAGTGCGACCCCCCGGCGCAGCAGGTCAACCGCCTCGAACTCCCCGGACCGGTCCACCTCGAGCTGCTCGGGCACCGTCTCCCCGATACGCAGCGTGTGCAGACGCTGCAGGTTCGGCAGACCGCCGAGATACAGCACCCGCTCGATGAGCTGATCCGCGTGCTTCATCTCGTCGATCGACTCGCGATAATAGTGCTCGGCGATCCGCCGATATCCCCAGTTACGTTGCATACGACTGTGCAGAAAGTACTGGTTGATGGTCGTGAGCTCGTTCGTCAGCACACTGTTCAGAATTTCGATGATTTCCACGTCACCACGCGTCACCATATGACCTCCACCTCCTGTCGGACATCGCCGGCCGGACGCCGCTCGTCATCATACCGAGGGAGTGCCCCGTCCCGCACCGCTTGATCGACCCGCCGTGGCGCCTCAACCAGCGGCGATGACCTCCGACGGTCCGCGCGAGCCGACAGGCGGAACCTCCAGCGGACAGCACATCACACGGATACGGATTTCGCAGCGAACCTGAACCCGCACCCCTCACATCCGCCTGAACGTAAATGCAGGTAAGGTTTACTGTAAGGTAGAAATCCCGCACGGAGGAAGCGTGCGGGAAACGTGCGGG
>NZ_CDWRCK010000057.1:13673-15646 GCF_977927595.1 Frankia sp. CcWB3 | reverse complement strand
GCGTGCGGGCAGCGTGCGACGGACCGTCATAATCATGGCGTCATTTCCCCGCGACGACTTCGTGCCGGCCCGGCGAGCCCCTGCCGGCACGCTTCCGGCAGTCGGTTCAGTGCCGACGGTGGCGGTCAGTGGCGATCGGTGGCGGTCCCGGCGGCCGGCGTCTCACCACATTGGACGACGACGAATCCCCCCCCGGCCGGAGTACTCGATCTGCGCGAGCTCCCCCGAGCTACGCCCCATGAGGTTGCCTATCTTGAACGAGGAGACCACCCGGGTACGTATGCCCGCCGTCCAGGCGACCGCGGCATCCCGGTCGACGCAGACCGGCTCGTCCGTCGACAACACCAGGGGAGCGCCCAGGCACAGCACGGCGACGCCGCCGCTGCCGGAAACCTCGGTGTTGAAGATCCCACCGGCGATCATGGCGCCGATGCCACCGGACGTCGTGGTGACCTTGTAGCGGATGCCGGACTCCAGCGCGAGCAGGCTGCGGCCGTTGACCGTCAGGCTGTCGTTGTCGAGCGTGAAGACCGAGATGTGGCTTCCGGACTCGGCGAACCAGACGCTTCCGTGGCCGGCGACCCTCATCAGGTCCTGGCCCTCACCGGTAACCGCCCGCCGCAGGAATCCACCGACTCCCTGGCCCTTGTAGGCGAAGTCGACGCGGCCGCGATAGGCCACCATGCCTCCCTGTTTGGCGTACATCTCGCCGCCGTCGAGGCGTACCCGCAGCATGCGATCGCCCTCTTCCAAGGCGAACGGGGGGCCCGCGGCGGGGCCCCCGCGAAGGTCGCGAGTGGCTGGCTCATGGCCTCCATTCAACGCCCATCCACACCCGTTCGGGCCACACCGGTGGGAATACCGACGGGAGTATGGCGGGTAGACCGGCACCCGCCCGTCAGAGCAGCATCAGCAGCATCGCGCCGGCCATGACCAGTCGGGACGTGGCCGATGTCACCGGCGGCGTGTGGGTCACCCAGCCCGGCCTGCCCCTGCGGACCAGCGGGCCACCGATAGCAGCCAGCACCGCCACAGTGAAGATCACCGCGAACCAGTCGGTCAGATTCGTCAGACCGGTCGAATCACCGACCGGCCACCTGTCCGCTCGGGCCATGTACGCCATCGCCAACCCCTCGATGACGAGCATCGAGCAGCAGGACCACCGCGACGGCTCGCAGGTCGGGTCCGTCAGGACAAGCTCGCAGGTCGGGTCCGTCAGGACAAGAAGGAAGAAGACGCCGGCCAGCGCCAGATAAGCGACGGCGAACACCACCGACGACGTCATCCAGCGTGGGCCGACGAACATGACGGCCATTCCCGCGGCCACCACCGTGTGCCCAATCTCGGCCGGTGGGTACACGGCCCTCTGCCGGGCTCGCACAAGCGCGTCGGCGAGACGTCCGGCGTGGAACATCGCCAGCAACACGCAGGCGACCGCGGCAACGACGGCCACCGCCTGTGGTGGGGCCAGTGCGTACGCCGCTGCCGGGTGGTGGTGTGTCACCGATCCGCGGGTTCCCGTCCAGGCTTCCGTCCAGTTACGGCACGTCGCACGTCAGCTCACGTCCAGGGCGAGTTCGGCGTCGACCAGTGCGGTGATGCTGCCGGCACGGGCCTCGTCGACGATGGCCTGGAGCTGTTCGACACTCATCTGGATCCGCTGGCCGAAGTCATCGGTCAGCACGATGCGCCGCTCCGCCGGAGCCTCGTGGTCGACGAAGAGCTCCGGGCAACCACAGTTGCATTTTCCGCAAAAGGTCAAAATGTGACGTTCGCGAGTAGATCCGGACATGCCGTCTCCCGGGGTAGCGGACCAATCAGGAATATCAGTCTAAGATCCTCTTAGGGAAACGTCTGCGCGTTTACCGGATTCCGGGGGCACGGACACGGGGCGCAGTCAGGGCGCCCGCAGTCAGGGCGCGCGGTCAGGGGCCGGGGGACCCCCGGCGGAGTCGTCCGGCAGCCCACCCACG
>NZ_CDWRCK010000057.1:8649-13258 GCF_977927595.1 Frankia sp. CcWB3 | reverse complement strand
GGACGCACGGTCGCCGGTCACGCCAAAGGCCCCGGGCCCCATGTAGGGATACACGTGGTCGGCAGGCGGAGCGAGATTCTCCTTGATCACCCGTGGGCTGATCCAGCGCAGCAGGTTCTGCGCGGAACCGGCCTTGTCGTTGGTGCCGGAACGGCGAGCGCCGCCGAACGGCTGCCGGCCGACCACGGCCCCGGTCGGCTTGTCATTGATGTAGAAGTTGCCGGCCGCGAAGCGCAGCACGTGTTCGGCGCGGGCGATCGCCGAGCGGTCGGTCGCGACGACGGCACCGGTGAGCGCGTAGGACGAGGTCCGGTCGATCAGTGTCAGCACGTCGTCCCAGGCCCCCGGCCGGTTGTCGTCGTAGACGTGAACCGACAGGATCGGGCCGAACAGCTCGCGGGTGAACCATTCCCGCCCGGGATCGGTGCCGAGCAGCACCGTCGGCCGGACGAACCAGCCGACAGCGTCGTCGCACTGTGCCCCGGCGAGAACGGTGACGGTCGAATCGCTGGCAGCACGGGTGCATGCGGCGGCCAGGCGATCGTAGGCGCGCGCATCGATGACCGCACCGGTGAAATGGTCGAAGTCGCTGACGTCCCCCACCGACAGTGCCTCGGTCGCGGCGGCGAGTTCGGCGTCCAGGCGCCGCCACAGGCTTGCGGGCAGGTACGCCCGGGAGGCCGCCGAGCATTTCTGGCCGCTGTACTCGAAGGACCCCCGCAGCAGCGCGGTACGCAGCACGTCGACGTCGGCCGAGGAATGCGCCACCACGAAGTCCTTGCCACCGGTCTCCCCGACGATCCGCGGATAGGAACGGTAGCCGTCCAGGTTCTCGCCGACCGCCCGCCACAGCCGGGCGAAGACGGCGGGAGAACCGGTGAAATGAACGCCGGCCAGATCCGGGTCGGAGAACACCACGTCGCTGACCGGTTCACCCGAACCGCCGACGAGGTTGATGACGCCGGGCGGCAACCCCGCCGATTCCAGCAGCCGCATCAGGAAATGCGCGGCAAACGCCTGCGTGGGAGCCGGCTTCCAGACGACGGTGTTCCCCATCAACGCCGGCGCGGTCGCCAGGTTCCCGGCGATGGCGGTGAAGTTGAACGGGCTGACCGCGTAGACGAATCCCTCCAGCGGACGCAAATCCAGCCGGTTCCATTCCCCGGCCCCGCTGGCCGGCACGTCGGCCAGCAACTCGGCGGCGAACATCACGTTGAACCGCCAGAAGTCGATCAGTTCGCAGGCGGCGTCGATCTCCGCCTGTTGGCAGGTCTTCGACTGGCCCAGCATGGTGGCCGCGTTCAACGTGTCCCGCCACGGGCCGGAGAGGGCCTCCGCGGCGCGCAGGAGCACCGCGGCCCGTCCCGCGAAACCCAGATCCCGCCAGCCGGGGGCGGCCTTCTTCGCCGCGGCGACCGCCTCGGCCGCGTCCGCGTGGGTGCTCTCTCGCAGCGTTCCGAGCACCCGCCGGTATGCATGAGGCTGCACGACGTCGCGGGCCGGGCCGCCGCCGAGATGCTGGTGTCCCCCGATCGTGTTGGTCAGCTCGATATGTTCACCGCCCAGCCGGAGCAGGGTCCGCCGCAGACTGGCACGTTCCGGGCTACCCGGGGCGTAGGAACGGACCGGTTCGTTACGCGCGACCGGAACCGTCACCGGTCCGGTCGCCACGCGCTCTGCTTCGTCCCGCCGCACGCTCCGTCCCCCGTCCAGCCTGCCCGCGTCTCAGCCGGCCCGCATCCCAGGCCCGCCCATAATCCCAGGCCCACCGCATCCCAGGCCCACCGCATCCCAGGCCCACCGCATCTCAGGCCCGACTCCGGAGCGCGCGAGCGGCGAGCAGCAGGTTCGTGGGTCTCTCCACCAGCCGCCGGGTCAGGTACGGCACGCAGTCCGCCCCGTAGGGCACATACACCCGCACCGTGGCCCCGGTCGACGCCAACCGCCGCTGCTCGACCGGGCGTACCCCGTACAGCAACTGGTATTCGAAGGTCGCGGGCAGGCGTCCCACGTGCTCAGCGAACCGGCCGGCGAGGTTCAGGAGGGCGGGGTCGTGAGTGGCAATCATGGGATAGCCCGATCCGGTGAGCAAGATTCCCAGACAGCGGGCGTACGCGGCGGCGACAGCCGGACGTCCCTGGTGGGCTACGGCGGGCGGTTCGCGGTAGGCGCCCTTGCACAGCCGCACCCGTGACCCGTCGGTGGCGAGGTCACGGCAGTCCGTCTCGGTGCGCAGAAGCTGCGCCTGCAGGACGGCGCCGACGGAGGGGAAGTCCCGACGCAGCTCCACCAGGGTGTCCAACGTCGAGTCCGTGGTGGTGTGATCCTCCATGTCCAGGGTGACCGTCGCGTTCGCCGCCGCTGCCCGCGCGCAGATCTCGGCGGCGTTCTCGTACGACAGCTTGCGGCCGTCGCGGGGCACGGCCTGACCGAGCGCAGACAGCTTCACCGAGACGTCGAGACCGGCGGCGATCCCCGCGCGGTCGGCGAGGTCGAGCAGCCCGAGGTAGGCCAGCAGGGTGTGGGCCGCGTCCTCCGCACGGGTGATGTCCTCACCGAGCAGATCCACCGTCGCCAGGAGGCCGAGGTCCGCAAGTCCGGCTACCGCGGCGACCGCGTCCGCGTCGGACGGGCCGGCGACAAAGCGATCGATGATCCCCCGGGCAAGGGGGGTACGTGTGACGAGCGCGCGGGTGAGCGGATGGCGGGACACGGGAGGCATCAGCTTTTGGATCATATCGATCGTCCCCTGAGGCGACGTGACAGAATAGACGTGACAGAATAAGTGTGATCCGAAGCTTCACGTAAGCTCGATGCTCTGTCCAGCCTAGCGGCGCGGAATGCCGCGCCGGCTCAGAGTGCGCCGGCTCAGAGGCGACGCAGGCCGGCGAGTACCCGGTCGAGCAACTCGAGCTGCGGGGCTCCCGTCGGCATGGTGAGCTGGGAGATCTCCACCAGGCGGTCCGCCGCCGCGTCGGCGACGAGCACGCGGACTACGCCCACAGGCAAACGCAGCTCGGCCGCGATCTCGATCACCGACTGAGGCTGCACGCACATCGCGACGATCGACTTCTGTTCGAGAAGCAGGACCGGCAGCCGCCCGCGGCCGAGCGGTGTCGTGGTCACCATGGCCTCGAGCGCCAGCAGACGGGACGGGCGCGCCCGGCCGCGGGTCGCCGTGTACGGCCGCACGAGCTCGCCCGACGGCTCCACCGCGTCCCCGTTCACGTGGTCACCTGGTCACCTGGTCATGGGGTATGGGGTCATGGGGGATGTCACCTGGTGGGCACCTGGTCACACATTTTCGCGGCGGGCCGGGGTGAGCGCCTCCCGGGTCCGGGCGACGAGCACCGTCATCTCGTACCCTACGAACCCGATATCGCAGGTGTTGGTGGCGAGCACGGCCAGGTAGGACCCCTCCCCGACGGCCATGAGCAGCAGCGAGCCCTGGGCCATCTCGACGATGGTCTGGGTGACGTGGCCGCCGTCCACGAAGTCGGCGGCGGCCAAGGTCAGGCTGAACAGACCGGACGCGAGGGAACTCAGCCGTTCCGCCCGCTCACGCGGGAAACCAGTGCAGACGGCGAGAAGATGCCCGTCCGAGGACGCGACGATCGCATTGGCCACACCGGGCACGAAGTCGACGAAGTTGTTGACGAGCCAGTCGAGCGAGGGATTCTCGGGATCCGCGCGGGTCACGCGTCCTCCAGACTATGCGAATCAGGGAGCGCGAATCAGGGAGTGCGGTGTCCGCGCGCAGGCAGGAGGGATGCGGATGGTCATCCGTCGCTGCCAGGCTCGTCAGGGGTCTCCCTTGACACCACGAGCATGGTGAACGCCTTCGTACAGTCGGCTCAGGCGGCCGCGGATCCGTTCGGGCGCCACCGTCTGCTGTTCCGGGGCCGGCGTGAGCGCCGCTGCCGGGCCGAAAAGGTCGGGGCCGGCATCGGGGGGGCGAGCGGTCGCGGACCTGGACGGGGGCGTGCCCAACGGGTCCGGACCGAGGAGCCCGTGGGTCTGCGGGGCGCGGATCGGCAGCCCGGAGGGGGTCCTGGGACCGTCTGGCCCGATGGGGGGATGGTCACTCACCGCCGCTTCGCCCGAGCCCGATACCCCACCGACGGTTACCGCCCCGCCCGACCACGCCGCCCCACCGGCCGCGGGCGGCTCGAGGGACACGGGCGGCTCGAGGGACACGGGCGGCTCGAGGGACACGGGTGGGATGCGCACCGCGGAACGCGACGGTGCCGGATCTCGCGTGAACCAGTTGAACTTCTCCTCGGAGGGCTCGGAGGGCTCGGGCGGCCGCGCCGCGGCGGCGCGCATCCTTCTGTCCGCCCCACGCTCGCGCCGACGACGGAGCGCGGCCACCGCCTCCTCGATCGGAGGCAGGACGGCCCCGCCCTCCGATCCCGTGGCGGCGCCCAGACGCGACCCGCCACCGGCCTCGGCCACGGTGGACGAGTCGGCGTCGTCGGCGAGCTCGCCGACGACGCCAAGATCGACACCGCGCGGCCGGAACCACTCCTCGGTCGGTGTGTAGGAGGTGTAGGAGCCGAGACCGGCCGGCGGCGTATCGGGACCGCCGAGCGACCCCGCAGGCCCCACA
>NZ_CDWRCK010000057.1:2075-8289 GCF_977927595.1 Frankia sp. CcWB3 | reverse complement strand
CAGAACCGGTAGGACCTGTAGGACCGTGACCGTTCAGGCCCGTCGCACCGGGAGCCGCCAGGCCGGGAGCCGCTAGGCCGTTGCCACGAGGCGCGGTGCCACGAGGCGGGATGCTCGCGACGAGCAGCACGGCAGGCAGATGGACGAGCGCGCGAACCCCGCCGGTATCCGAGCGTGCCAGCCGCACCGCGATGTCGTGCCGCGCGGCCAGGCGGGCCACGACGAACAGGCCGAGGCGTTGGGCGATCGAGAAGTCGAACACCGGAGGCTCGGCCAGCCGCTGGTTGGCTGCGGTCAGCTCCTTCTCCGACATCCCGAGGCCGGCGTCGTCGATGATGATGAGCAGTCTGCCGTCGTCGAGGCGGGACGCGGCGAGGTCGACCGCGAGGTATGGCGGGGAGAACTGGGCGGCGTTCTCCAGTAGCTCGGCGACGAGGTGGACGACGTGGTTGACGGAGTCGGCGGCAACCTGCACCTCCGGCACCTCGATGATCTGGATCCGTTCGTACTGCTCGATCTCGCCGATCGCGGCCTGCAGCACGTCACCCAGCGGTACCGGACCCGCCCGGCGCCGGCCCGGTCCAGCCCCCGCGAGCACGAGCAGGTTCTCGCTGTTGCGGCGCATCCGGGTCGCCAGGTGGTCAAGCTTGAACAGGTTCTCCAGCTGGAGGGGGTTCTCCTCGGTGGCCTCCAGCCGGTCGATGAGCGCGATCTGCCGTTCGATGAGGCTCTGGCTGCGCCGGGACAGGCTCAGGAACAGGGTGTTGACGTTGCGCCGCAGGCCGGCCTGTTCGGCAGCCAGCCGCACCGCCTCGTGCTGCAGCTCGTCGAAGGTGCGCGCGACCTCGCCGATCTCGTCACGGGAGTCGATGGCGATGGCGATGGACCGGATCGTCGTGTCGACCTGGTCCGGGTACGCGGTTTGCAGCTGCTCGATCAGGTGGGGAAGGCGCTCGTGGGCGACGTCGAGGGCGCCCGTCCGCAGTCTGCGCAGGGGGCCGGTCATCGTGCGCGCGATCGCCAGCGTCCACACGATCGCACCGACCATGATAGTGATGATCAGCGCGCCGAGGATGGCGGTCCGCTCCCAGGCGGTGGAGCGCAGCTCGCTCGCGGACCCGATGACGTTGTCGAGCAGGCCGGTCTCGACGGTGCGCAGCAGCTCGATGTGGGTGGTGCTGGCCGCGAACCACTGGTCGGGATCGATGCCGAGGTCGGGCAGTCGCTGACGCTGGACGGCACGGTCGGGGGTGCGCTTGACCGTCAGCAGCGCCTGACCGTTGACGATCTGATCGTAGCGGATCCGGTCGCTGGGGCGGGCTGCGGCGCGGAACGCGTCCTCGGCCGTCTGTTCCTCGGCGAGGAGACCGGACATCCGTTCGGCGGCGCCGAACTCGAACCGGCCGGTGAGGGCCGTGGCGTAGAGCTGACCGCGGATCTGGGAGTTGATCTCCTTGATGGTCGACAGGTCATTGAGGACCATGGTGGAGTAGCGGAGCTCGTCGTCGTTCCTGTCCTGCCCGATCCGGCGGTCGAAGGCGAGCAGGCGGCTGATCGTGGTCGAGTACTCGCTCAGGATCGCGCCGATGGGCAGCTTCCCGCCCCGGACGGCCTGGCGCAGCGCGGGCAGTGCGGCCATGCTCTGCCGCACCTGCGCGGACAGCGGGGAGGCCCCTCGGCCGAGACGGCCGGAGGAGGACCTTAGCGAGGCCTGGAAACGGGTCAGCGCCTTGTCCACAACACGCTGCTCGGTGTTCAGCCGGTCGGCCAGCGCCCTGCTGGTCGGGTTGGCGCCACGCCCACTCATGATGAAGCCCGCGGCGAGATCCCGCTCGAGCTGCATCTCGTGCACCGCCGCGGTCACGTCCCGGCCGAGTTTCGCCGCGGTCACCCCGTGACCATAGCTGGCGGCGTCGGGCAGCCAGGTCACGCCGGCGAGAATCGCCACCGCCAGGAAGGCCGCCATGGGCACCGCCAACGCCGCGAAGAGCTTCCCGCGCACGGGGAGGTCGTGCAGGCACGGCCGCCGCCACGGACGCGATCGGAACTCCCCCGCCCCGGTCATGGCCGCGGCGGCGGTCGGAGCCGTAGCGGTCGAGGCCCCCGCCGAGTGCCGCCGACGCCGCACCGGGGATAGCTGCTCCCGGTCCCCGGGTGTGCCCGCGCCACGATGCCGGCCCTCGACAGAGGACCCCGGCGGGTCATCCGTCGCGACCCGCCTTCTTCCCGGCTGGACCACGAGATCCGTACCTCTCGCCCTCTCGGATCGCCCTCTGGAACTGTCCCGCCAGGCCAGTCCCGGCCCCGGCCGGCAAAGACTATGCCTTGGCCTGCAAAGACTATGTGGGCGCCCGATGCCGCCGCCGGTGGGGTCGCCTGACGATCGGCCCCGTCAATCACCCGCGCTGCCGGGCAGCCCGGCTGCGGTTGTTGCCCGACAAACAACTAGTGTCGCCCCTGGCCACTGCCAGCTTTCACTCCTCACCGAGCCGGGCATGCGGGGAGCGCGATGATCCACGGGTTTCGAAGCACGGTCGCGGGCCTTGCGCTTCTCTCCGTAGTCGCGCTGGCCGCCTGCGATGGCGGTGGCAAAGCCGAGCCGGCCCGAGTTTCCGGCGAGGTCAAGATCGGACTGCTCGCCCCCCTGACCCAGGGCAATCCCGAAACGGGGCGTGACGCACAACGCGGAGCAGAGCTCGCCAGCCGTCTCATCAACGCCGGCGAAAGCTGGGCGGGCGACGAGACCAGAGGTTCCTGGGGGCCATCCGGCCGGGCCCAGCTTTCTGTTGTGACATTGGACACAAGCAGCGATCCGCGCCAGGCCGCGGACGTCACGTCACGCTTAATGACCAACCACGGTGTCGTGGGCATCGTCGGCGCGTTCACCCCGGACGCCACCCTGGAAGCCAGCCAGCGGGCCGAACGCCTGCAGATCCCGTTCGTCAGCGGAGGCCCGCCGCTGACGGCGCTGACCGAACGTGGGCTGAGCTGGTTCTTCCGGATCGGACCCGACGCGGCCGACTACGGCGGCACCTTCCTGTCCCTGCTGCGTGACGCCGAGCAGCCGGGCCAGGAGCGCCGACGCGTCGCCCTGCTTTACACCAACGACGCCACCGGCCTCGATATGCAGGCGACTGTGGCAGAGTTCGCCGAGGAGACCGGTTACCCGGTCGTGGCGAGCGTGGCCTACCAGCCGGGTACAGGCCAGCCGGGTACCGGCGATCTGGCCGCCGCCGTCGGCGCCTTGCGAACCGCTGCACCCGACGTTGTACTGACGAATATTTCTCCCAGCCAGGGCGAAATTCTGGGAAACACTTTCCGGGATGGTGGGTACATACCACCCGCGGTTGTCGTGTACGGCGACCCGGCGGAGGCCGCCCGACTCGCCGCGGTTCCCGAGTTCGCCGATCGGGTCAGCCGTCAGGTCGCCTGGTCGATGCCCATCGCCCGGGCCAATCCGCTGGCCGCGAGAGTAATCGACCGCTATCTGCACGATTTCGGGGCGCCGATGACCGAGGATGCGGCCGAGGCCTTCACCGCCGTGACCACGATCGCGCAGGCAATCGACGACGCGGGCAGTGCGGATCGTGAACTGGTCCGCTCCGCGTTGACCGCCCTGAATCTACCCGCGAGTTCGACCATCATGCCGTGGAACGGCGTCCATTTCGACGGAACCCACCAGAACACACTTTCCGCAACAGCGATCGAACAGGCCACCGGTACGACGTTCAGAACCGTCTACCCCCGCGACCTGGCCACGACGACGGTCAGGTGGCCCGCGCCGGGGACGGCCGTGACGGCTGTCGGACATCCGTCATCGGGGGCGACATCGGCGTCACAGTCGACGCCAGGGACCAGGACCAGGACACGGAACGAGTAGGTATCAAGTAGGTATACGGAACGAGTAGGTACGCGGATCGTTCTCCGCCCGGCCCGTCCACGGATCACCTCGCCGGCGCGAGATCCGCCACCAGCACCGGATCGAGGCCGCCGGGGGCGCCGTCCGGCTCGGTCTTCTCCAGCCGGAACCGGGCCGCGCGTCCGTCGAGCTCGAGGACGGCGAGCTGACTGTCGAACCAGGGTCCGTGGGTGACCGTCCACCGGATGGACCGGCCCCGCACCCCGGCAAGGCGGGCGAAGGCCGCGGAGAATGCGGCTAGCGGAGCGCGCCGGGAGATCGCGCCGACCCGCCGGATCGCCGGACCGAGCGGGTTGCGGAACGGCGAGCACACCGCCTGCCACACTGGGCTCGGCGCCGTGGCCGCGGCGGTGAGGTCGGACTGCGCCGGGAAGTCGGCACGGGCCAGATAGGCGTGGTGCACGTCACCGGACAGCACGATCACGCTGGCCGGCGCCGGACCGCGTTCCCCCGCCGAGATAGACCGAAGCAGCTCCGCCATCGCGGCGAAGGAGGAGCCGAAGGCCGACCAGTGTTCGAGGTCGAGGGCCTGGCGGACCCGCTCGGCCACGGCCGCGGCCCGTCGGCCCCACCGCCCGCCCGCAATCAGCTCGCTGGCCGCCTCGACGTTGTGGATCGTCGGTGTCAGCAGGAACGGGACGGAGGTGCCGAGCAACAGGTGATCCACCTCGCCGTCGTGCAGGGTCTGTTCCCGCACCCACTCCCACTCGACGGCGTCGATCATCGCCCGCGAACCGTCGGGGGACACCACCCGTGCACACCGGGAGTCGATCACGATCAGCCGGGTCCGACCGAGGTCCCATCGGAAACTCCATCGCACCGCCCGGCCGGCCGGTTCGCCGTGGCCCTCAGGCTGGGCACCCTCAGGCTGGGCGACGGCACGGGGACCGACCCGGCCATCGGCCGCGGCGGTTCGCCCCGCGGTCACGTCGGGGTGGTCTGCCGCCTCGTCAGCCCGTCGGGCGAACGCGCGCAGCACCTGCTCCGCCACGCTGCCGGCCACGCTGTCGGCCACGCTGGCCGGGGCGGCCCCGCCCTCGGGCACTGCGGGGGTTCCCGCCTCGACCACGGCCCGGAACACCGGATCACACTCCCGGACGGCCGGGGCCAGGTTACCGAGGTGCTGGTAGAGCCAGTAGGCCATGATCCCGCCGGTGACGCGTGCGTCCCACCACGGCGCGGCCCTAATCTCCGTACGCCATGCCGCGGAGATGTTCCAGTCGTCTCGCACATCATGATCGTCAAAGATCATCGCCGTCGGGACCGTTGACAGTAACCAGCGGATGTCCGTCTGCGACCACGCCTCCTGGTACAGCCAGGTGTACTCCTCGAAGTCGGCGATCTCCTCCCCCGGCGGGACGGTGACATCCCGCCGGTCACGAATCCGCGCCGCCGTCTGCGAGGAGACATGATCGGCATAGACCTGGTCACCGAGCAGAAGCAGGACATCCGGCCAGGAGGCGGGGTCGTGCGCGGGCAGTTCCAGGGCGAGGGCGTGCAGCGCGTCCGTGCCGAGTCCACGGCTGTCCTGATCGGCGTTCAGGGTGTACGGCTGCTCCTGCGGCGCGGTCACCCGGCAGGAGCCGAAGACCAGCCGCAGGGGCCCCTCGTCCTTGACGGGACGCAGCAGGCTCGGCGGCCTGCCCGGCTCCGGCCAGACCCGCACCGCGCCGTCGGTGGGCGGCTCGGACCCGACCGCCGGCCCTCCGGGCCCGGGACCCGTCAACCACACCTCGTCCGTCAACCACACCTCGTAGGGAACCGGCTCTCCCGGCGTCAGGCCTTCGACCACGACGACTGCGTAGTGGTGCCCGGCCACCTCGAAGGTACGGGCCTGCCCAGCCGGCGGATCGAACGTCGCACGTGCGAGTGCGCCACGCGGGACCCGGACCTCGACATCACAAGCAGCGTCGACCTCCATCCACAGAGTGACACGCGTTGCCTCGGTGTGCCGGTGGATGGGGCCGAGAAGCGAACGAGTCATTCGCCCACTCTCGTCCAACGAGACGAACGCACGTCCGGCTATCGCACGGCATGGACAGCGTGCTACTTAACGACCACACTCGGCTGATCGCCTTCAGGCGACGGCGCCACGCGAGCCACTCCAGGAAGTCGGACGACAGGCTCGTCGTGTAGCGCCGTTCACGGCAGCGCGAGCGAAGATATTCTGGAGATTTTTGAGCTGGGCCTTCAAACTCGGGCCTTCCTTCCTTCAGCTAGGAGCCGGTCTATCCAACTGTTGCCGCACGGAGGAGATCGGAGGTATGTCGGCTGTAGGGGGACGTAATGAAGTAA
>NZ_CDWRCK010000057.1:0-1801 GCF_977927595.1 Frankia sp. CcWB3 | reverse complement strand
GTAACAAATACGTGATCGAGAGCATCATCGCAGGTCACAGGCCTGTGGAGGGTTCGAAACGCGCAAGTTATTTCATTTCGACTCCTAGGGGTTGCGTCGGGGTGTCTGGTCGGAGTCGACCCAGGGCGGGGGGATGAATTCGGGCCGGCGATCGTGGCCGATTCGGACGATCCAGCCGTGGTGGTGGATGAGCCTATGATGATATCCACACAGCAGTACCAGATTGTCGAGTGAGGTTCTTCCACCGTCTATCCAATGACGAACGTGGTGAACTTCGCACCATGACGGCGGCCGATCACACCCCGGGAATGAACAGCAGACGTCTCGGGCGATGACGGCGCGGCGTAGGTCCGCGGGTGCGGTGCGGTGGGCCCGTCCGACGTCGAGGGGGACGCTCGCCGCATCGAAGACGACGCGGGTGACCGTGGCGTCACAGGCCAGGCGGCGCAGGACACTGGCCGGCAGAGGTTGACCCCAGCTGGTGGTGGCGGGCGTACCTCCCTGGCCGAGTAGTGCCGTCCAGGGGAGGGTGACGGTGAGGTGGGGGCGCACGCCGCCGGTGACGGGCGGAGCTGCGGTGGTGAGGGTGCGGTGAAGGAGGTCGACGAGGGCGTCGGCGCGGCGCTGTGCAGGTGTGCGGGGGTCGGGGGTGCCGTCGTCGGCGGGACGGGGTTTGGCCAGCGGGTCGAGTGCGCTGCGTAGGAGCGCGGCGGCTTCGGCGTCGAGTTCGCCGGTGATACGGGTGGTGCCCCGGGCAGATCGATGATCCACAGGCCGCGCCGATCCCCGGGGGCGTCGCCCGAATCCTGGTTGCCGTTGCCCGGGTTCTGGTTGTCATCGCCGGCCGGGCCCCCTGCGGGGCCGGGAGACGTGCCGGAGTCGGCGCCCTCACGGTCGCCGTTCTGGCTGCCGGTGTTGGCGGGGTCATCGCCGCCGGGGCTGGTGTCGATCCGGGTGAGTTGTTCCCGCAGGTGCCGGCCAAGACGGGCCAGTTCGCGGGGGTCGAACATCCGGGCCAGCTCCAGCAAGGATGCCTCCACCGCCGTGTACACCTGCGCGTCCAGGTCGCGGGGGAGGGAACGGATCGTCGTGCGGACCTCGACCACCTACTCGACCGTGATCGCGCCGGCGGCCAGGGCCGCACCGGTGGCACTCAGCGGTCCGTCCACGGCCAGGGCCAGATCGACCAGGCGTTGGGCGTCCCCCGGCCGGATCCGCAGCCGTTCCCGCAGCAGCGCCGCGGTGCTGGTAGCCCCCTCCCGCACGGCCAGGTTCCGGCCGTGGGCCTCCCGCACCAGCGCGAGCCGCACCGCGGCCAGGCGGGCCAGCTCCACCGAACAGTCGTCCAGGGCGCCGTACAACTCGGCATCCGACAACGACCACACCGGCGCGTCCAACAGGCCGCCGACCTGCTCGGCCACTACCGCCAAACCCAACGGCACCAGATGCTGCCCGAGGGCCGGGCCGGCAGTGATGGTCATGGATCAAGCGTAGATCACACAACCCCCAATGTCGAACTCATGTTCGATTACCGTAACTAGGTGCTGTGGTCGTAGCGGACATGAGGACCGGCGTGCTGGTGCGTGCCCTGCGCGAAGATCCCGGTCGCCCTCAGCTTCACGTGCATGGCCGGCGGTCTGCCGGCCTGGACCGTCCCCGAACCCCGCCCAGGCCGCCCTCGACTCCCCCGGCAGCCCGGGGCATGGCCTCGAGCACGGTCCAGGGCCCATCCCGCGCCTGCGATTGTTCACTTCTCCGGTGGAAAATCTGCGCCCGCTGCAGACAACGACCCGACACGCTG
>NZ_CDWRCK010000056.1:0-19462 GCF_977927595.1 Frankia sp. CcWB3 | reverse complement strand
TCGGGTTGGAGTACTAACCGGCGGGTCATCTGCCTGGGCGGGACGCGAGCCGTGGAATGTCCGTGGCCCCGACGACGCTGGACTGCGCAGGCATCGTCCTGCCTACCGTGAAGGAGGGTTCACCATGAGGGCCACGCCGTCCTCCCCCGGGTCGTCCACCCCACCGACCGCGGTCCCTTCTACCGCCACACCCCCCTCCGCGGGTCCGCGCCCGCGGCCACAGCCACAGCCGCGGATCGACATTCGCCGGGCGGACGACAGAGCGGCGACGCGCGTCGGCTGGCTCGACTCCCACCATTCCTTCTCGTTCGGCCATCACTACGATCCGTCGAACACCCACCACGGTCTGCTGCTGGTGAACAACGACGACACGGTCGCTGCCGGGACCGGGTTCGAGACCCATCCGCACCGGGACATGGAGATCGTCACCTGGGTCCTGCGCGGATCGCTCGTGCACCAGGACTCCACCGGCCACTCCGGCGTCATCCACCCGGGACTCGCGCAGCGGATGAGCGCCGGTCGCGGGATCCTGCACTCGGAGAAGAACGACTCCTGGCGTCTCGACGGCGGCGGGGAGCCGCATGACGAGCCGGTGCATTTCGTCCAGATGTGGGTCGCACCGGACCGCCGGGGCATCGACCCCGGCTACGAGCAGCTGGAGATCGACGACGAGCTGCTACGCGGCGGCCTGGTACCGGTGGCGTCCGGGATGGCCAGGCACCGCGGGCAGAGCGCGATCACGATCAGAAACCGGTTCGCGGCCCTGTGCGCCGCCCGGCTCAGCCCCGGTCGGGACATCAGGCTTCCCGAGGCTCCCTACCTGCACCTGTTCGTGGCGCAGGGCGAGGTGACGCTGGAGGGGACGGGTGTGCTGCGCGCCGGGGACGCGGTCCGGTTCACCGCGACCGGCGGTCAGCGGGTCAGCGCCTCGGCTCCCACCGAGATCCTGGTCTGGGAGATGCACGCCGATCTGGCCGATCTGGCCGACCTGTCCGACCTGTCCGACCTGTCCGACCTGTCCGGTCTGGCATGATCGCGCGGCAGCCGAATTGTGGGGAGCCAGGCACGGTCCAGGGACCGCAGACCGTGCTCAGGTCCCCCAAATTCACCGGCCGACGGCCAGCCGGTCCTGATGGGCGAAGAGCTGGTCGTGCATCTCCCAGAACCGCCCGTGCGCCGCGGTAAGCGCGTAGGGATGGACGTCGAACACCGGGAAGTGCCGGAAGACCAGCCGGGCCTGCCCCTGCGAGGTCTCGGTGAACTCGTGCAGGACGGGAGCCGCCCGGGCGCAGTACGGGCATTCGAAGTCGGCATACTCGACGACGACGACCGGGGCGTCGGCCGGCCCGCGGGAATGGCGGAACGGGCCGATCGGCACCGCGGGAGCGGCGGTCCCGGTCAGGGTGGATCCGGCCAGGGTGGATCCGGCCAGGGTGGATCCGGCCAGGTCACGATTATGACCACCCCGTCGCGCCCCCACCCGCCACCGTGCCGACGGGGGCGGATCGCCAGTGCCGAGGTGGTGAACAATTGGCAGCATGGGCGACCAGCGAGATCCCGGCAGGCGGGAGCGACCTCGGCCGGACTGGGCGACCACCGGGGCGGCCGATCCGCCGAACCCGGCCGAGCCACCGCCTCCCGCCGGACAGGCACATCCCGCCAGACAGGCACATCCCGCCGCACCACCGCCTCCGGCGGATCCGCCGCGTCCCCTCGATCTCAACGCCGACCTTGGCGAGGGTTTCGGGGTCTGGCGCCTCACCGAGGATGAAGCCCTGCTCGACCTGGTCACCAGCGCCAACATCGCCTGCGGGTTCCACGCCGGTGACCCCGCGACAATGCGGCGGACGTGCGAGCAGGCGGTCCGCTGCGGAGTCCGCATCGGCGCCCAGGTCAGCTACCGCGACCTCGCCGGCTTCGGTCGCCGCCGCATCGACATGGACCCCGACGATCTACGTGACGACGTCCTCTATCAGCTCGGCGCGCTGGACGCCTTCGCCCGGACGGCCGGCGACCGGGTCCGCTACGTCAAGCCGCACGGCGCCCTCTACAACGCCATCGTCACCGACGAGGAGCAGGCGCAGGCCGTCGTCGAGGCCATCCGCTGCTACGACGCGACGCTGCCGGTCCTGGGCCTGCCCGGATCGGCGTGGTTGCAGCGCGCGAGCGAGGCCGGCCTGACCGCGGTCGGCGAGGCGTTCGCCGACCGCGCCTACACGGCCGCGGGCACTCTGGTCTCCCGGCGCACGGCCGACGCCGTCCTGCACGATCCCGACGTCGTCGTCGCGCGCGGCGTGCGGATGGCGGTCAAGGGCGTGGTCGTCAGCCGGCAGGGCACACCGGTGGACGTCGGCGCCCGCTCTCTCTGCGTGCACGGGGACACGGCGGGCGCGGTCGAGCTGGTCAGACGGCTACGCCAGGCCCTGCTCGACGCGGGTGTCCCCCTGATCCCGTTCAGCTGAGAGGATCGCGATGCGCATCCTGCCCTGCGGTGACGAGGCACTGCTCGTCGAGGTGGCCGGCCTGGCCGAGGCCGAGGCCCTCTACGCGCGGCTGCGGCGGATCGCCCCGGTCGGGATCATCCAACTGGTTCCCGCGGCGCGGACGGTGCTGGTCGCGTTCGATCCCGCGGCGACCGACGCCGGGCGCCTGAGCGCCGCCCTGCTGCGCGCCGCCGGGGCTCAGCCCGGCACGCCCGGTCCCACGCCGCAGACCGGTCCTGCGCCGCAGACCGGTCCTGCGCCGCAGACCGGTCCCGATCCCTCGTCCGGCCCCGGGCCGCAGGCCGGTCCCCCGCTTAACCGGGACGTCGTGACGATACCGGTGCGCTACGACGGCCCCGATCTGGCCGAGGTCGCCCGGCTCAGCGGACTGACTCCGACGCAGGTCGTGGACCGGCACGTACGTGGCGGGCGCCGGGTCGCGTTCTGTGGCTTCGCTCCCGGCTTCGCCTACATCGCGGGCCTCGACCCGGCGCTGCGCGTGCCACGCCGGGACAGCCCGCGCACCCGGGTCCCCGCGGGCGCGGTCGCCATCGCCGACGAGTTCAGCGGCATCTACCCGCGGACCTCGCCCGGCGGATGGCGGCTGATTGGCCATACCGACCTGCGGGTCTTCGATCCCGGCCGGGAGCCGCCCGCCGTGCTGGCCCCGGGCACGCGGGTGCGGTTCATCGCCATCACCATCGCCGACGCCATCGCCGACGCCGACGCTGCCCGGGCGGTGTCGTGATCGAAATATCATGATCAAGATTTCATGATCGAAATCGTCGCACCAGGCCCGTTCGCCACGGTCCAGGATCTCGGCCGGCCAGGGCTCGCGCACCTGGGCATCACCCGGTCCGGCGCTGCCGACCGTCGCAGTCTGTTGCTGGCGAACCGGCTCGTCGGCAACGTCGCGACCGCGGCGGCGGTCGAGCTCACCTACGGCGGCCTCATCGCACGGTTCACGGATCCGGCGCTGATCGCGCTGACCGGCGCGCCGTGCCCGCTGGAACTCGCCGGTCGCCAGATCAGCATGTACTCCCCGGTGGACGTGCCCGCCGGCGCGCTGCTGCGGATCGGGGCACCCGATCGGGGCCTGCGCACCTACCTCGGAATTCGCGGGGGGATCGGTGTCCCGCCGGTGCTCGGCTCACGATCGAGTGACACCCTCTCCGGGATCGGTCCGCAACCGCTGACCGCCGGTCGGCAGCTGCCGCCGGCGGCCGACAGCGCGGACCCGCCGACCGTCGACCTCGCCCCGCTCGCCCAGTACCCGGACGAACCGACCCTGCGGGTCCTCGCCGGCCCCCGCGACGACTGGTTCACCGCGGACGCGCTGCCCACGCTGTTCTCCGCGTCCTATGAGGTGACGGCCCAGAGCGACCGGGTCGGCGTGCGGCTCCTCGGGCCGGCGCCACGCCGCCGGATCACCGCGGAGCTACCCTCGGAGGCCGTCGTCACCGGGGGAATCCAGATCCCCCCGGACGGGCGGCCGGTCCTCTTCCTCGTCGACCATCCGGTCACCGGGGGTTATCCCATGCTGGGCGTCGTCGCGTCCGAGGATCTGCACCTGGCCGCGCAATGCCGGCCCGGCCAGCGCATCCGGTTCCGGCCTTACCACGGCTGGACCACAAGATGACAGGCGAGGAGCGCCACCCGCGAAATTCGTTATCTTTGCTCGTATTGCTCCCGGGGGGGAGACCCGAGGAGGCCTTATGGGTTCGGTTCGATTCACGACCGTCATCGCCGCCGCGTCCGTGGCCGCCCTCGCAGCGGCGCTCACCACGGCCTGCCAGGCGTTTCCCGCCGGCAAGGCAGCGTCGGCGACGCCGTCTACGGGAGCCCGGGCCGACCAGGAGATCACGATCGCCGCGACTCCCATCCCGCCGCACCCGTCCGGGGCGGCGCACACGGAGCTCACCGCGGGGTCGTTCGCCCAACCGACCACGCAGCCGCACCCGGAACCGGTCGCGGAGCCGGCGAGGACATCGCCGACGGCGTCGTCCGGCCTGTCCACGGCCACGGCCCCGCTACCGCCACGGACCGACGAACCGCCCGCGGGCCTGCCGGACGATGCCCGCCTGCCGGTTCCGGTGCAGGCGCCCCTCGTCGCACCGGGCACGAGCGTCGCACCGGGCACGAGCGCCCCCGCTCCGGCTTCGACGCGGACGCCGCCCGTCGCCCCGCCCCGGACCGGCACCGAGGCCGCCGAGGTGGTCCGGTTGACCAATATCGAGCGGGTCCGAGCGGACTGCGGCGCGCTGACGGTCGACGCCCGGCTGGCAGCCGCGGCGCAGGCGCACAGCGCCGACATGGCGGCGAACGGCTACTTCGGTTACACCGGCAGGGACGGTCGCGGCCTCGACAAGCGGCTGGCCGCCAACGGGTACACCGCCGATCTCATCGGGGAGAACATCGCCGCCAGATCGCTCACCGCGGCTCGGACCGTGCAGATGTGGATGGACAGCGCCGATCGGCGGACGACCATCCTCACCTGTGCCTTCACCGCCATCGGCGTGGGCTACGCCACCGGCGGCGCGTACGGCACCTACTGGACGCAGGACTTCGCCGGTGCCGACCCACGAAACCACTCCGGGTCGAGACGCTCAGCCCACCCTGAGGCGCACGGCCGGCCCTGAGACGCACGCTTCCCCTGTTCCCCCCGACGGATCCTTCCGTCAGTGGTGGCTGCGGCGCCGATGACGGCCGAACGCGCCCGTGCGTTCCTCGGCTCCCTCGGCCGGAGCACCCTCGGCCGGAACCGAGGCACTGAGGCGGTCGCTGGGATAGACCTCCGGCTCCGCCAGGGGGCCCGGGCGCATGGCCGCCTGCTCCCGGAGTTCCCGCTGACGGCGCGCCGCGGCCACGTCGCGCACCCCCCGCACGCTCAGCCGACCCCACGCGGTCGAACCGAGAAAGAGGATCACGGCGCCGAGGCCGTAGAAGAAACTGATCCAGACGAGCGCCTGCCGGGCGGACCCACCGACCGGCCGGCCGAGCGCGCCGAGGTCCCAGGGGCCCGCCAGCGTCGGGCCGACGACAAACCAGGCGCCGGCGACAATCGCGAGCCACGCACCCAGCGCGGCGGTGCCCCGAGTGGAGCTCATCAACAGCAGGAACCCACCGACGAACGCGGCGGCACCCGGCAGCACCTCCAACCAGAAACGGGCCGACGTCCAGGTCCAGGCGCTGTTCGGGGTGAAGGCGAAGTCGAAGTACGGCCCGATGAACGGAATCAGCGCCCCCCACACTCCCAAGAGCATCAGCAGCAGACCACTGACCGCACCCCGGCTGCGGGGAATGCGCCAGGCGCCCAACCAGGGGGAGTCGATGTCGGCGACGTGGGTCATCGGGAGCTCCTTCCGTGGCCAACGCCAGGAACGTGCCCCGCCCGGTGCCGATGAACCCTCGCCGGCGACCAGTCACCACCCGGCGCGCGGAAGAGCCGGGCGGTTTCCCGCCCGCGTCGACGATGACCGACTGGGCGCGGACCATCTCGGCCCGGATCTGCGCCGGTGTGCGATGACTGAACGGCTGGGCGCCTCCACGGGCGTTTACCGTCTCCGACGTACTGGCGGCGACGAGGTGCTTCAGGTTGACCGCGGCGTTGGCGTCACGGTCGATCATCAGCCCGCAGGACTGGCAGGCGAAGATACGGTCCGACAGGGTGAGGCTTGGGTTTCGCCCGCCACAGCCGGAACAGGTCTTCGAGCCCGGCCACGTGCAGGTCCTCGACGACCACGCCGTCATGGCTGGTCGTAAGCCTGGTCGTAAGCTTGCGCAGCCCGTCGCGGCGCTGGTAGGCGACGCGGGTATGGAGGCGACCGAGGGTGGCGGCGCGTCTACGGCGACCGGCACTGCCCGGCCGATCCGGGACAGCTTCACGTGCCGATCCCCAGCCGGCCCGTAGGCGCCGGTGGTGTAGCGGAACGAGTCGCGGGCCTTCCCGCGTTTCTTGAACCGGGGAAAGCCGCCCCGGCGGCCCTTCCGCGTGCCCGTGCGGGAGTCGGTGACGTTCTTCAACCCGCGGGCCAGCCGGTCCAGCCCGGCGCAGGACGTCGAGCATCCGCGGTGTCCACGCTGGATGCGGACCGTCGTCGATCGTCAGGCGACCGCGTCCGCGGGCGCTCCCCACCGGGACCGACAAATATCCCAGTAGACCATACATCGGAAATCACCGTTGAAAGCGAGACCAAGCCGACAAGAAGCCGTTCGGCCCGCAGACGTGACTACTCCGGAGGATGTTGATCGCCGCGTTCACGCAGGTACTGACCAGGAGGAAGGCGCGGGGGCGCGGACCGCCGACGGCCCTGAAAGCCCGGCGAGACGGTACCCATCGTGCACTCATCCCACGTCAGGCCCTACCACGTCAGGCCACGTCGGTGTCATGCCGTGGATCGGGCGCGCCCTTTCGCCAAGCATGATGTTGAGGCCACGATGTCGACAATCCGGACGAATCGCCGTCTTTTAACATAAATATGCCACACAGTCCACCGATATCCGACGATCATTAGGCAACGATCGACGCCCGCTGTGCAGGAGGACCGCTCATGGCATGGCCAGCCGCTCCGGCGGGAACCATCCCGGGCACGTCCGTCGCCGGGGCATCCACCACGGAGGCCACCCCGGACCCGGAGCCCCCGGTCTCGCCCGCCCACGTCCCGGCCGCCCCGGTCTCGGCCACGCCGGGTTCGGCCGCCGCGTCCCCGGTCGGCCAGCGGGTGCGGGTACCCAAGACCGCGGAACTCGTCGCCAGCCAGCTGCGGCGGCGGATCATCCGCGGCGAGCTCAGCGAGGGTGACGCCCTACCGCCCGAACCCACGCTGATGGCGCAGTTCGGGGTCTCGCGCCCCACCCTGCGCGAGGCGTTCCGGGTGCTGGAGGCGGAGGCGCTAATCTTCGTGCGGCGCGGGGCCCACGGCGGCGCGCGGGTCCACACCCCGAGCCCCGAGGTCGCCGCGCGCTACGCCGGTCTCGTCCTCGAACACCGCGGCGCCGCCCTGGGCGACGTCCACCAGGCCTGTGCCGTCATCGAGCCGCCGTGCGCGGCGCTGCTCGCCGAACGGCGTGATCCCGCCGACGTCGCCCGGCTACGCCAGCTCCTCCACGAGGGTGACGAGGCCGCCGACCATCCCGTCGCGCTCGCCTCGGCCCAGGCCGCCTTTCACCTGGCCGTGGTGGAGCTGACCGGAAACAAGACACTGACCGTGATCACCGGGATGCTCCAGCATCTCGTGGAGCTCACGAACAGCCACGGCGGTCGCCCCGGTGCCGACAACCGTCCGGAGGAGACCAGTCTCGCCGCGGTCGCCACCGATGACCGATCGTCCGCCCGTGCGACCCGCCGGATACACGCCACGCTCATCGACCTCATCGAGGCCGGCGACACACAGGGCGCCGCCGATCTCTGGCACCGGCACCTCGCCGCCCCCGACCACGCGATCCCCGGCGGTCCGGCCGAC
This sequence comes from Frankia sp. CcWB3, assembly GCF_977927595.1. Lineage (NCBI taxonomy): Bacteria > Bacillati > Actinomycetota > Actinomycetes > Frankiales > Frankiaceae > Frankia > Frankia sp. CcWB3. The sequence continues at coordinate 11,517 of NZ_CDWRCK010000056.1, read as the reverse complement.
CGGTGCGTGCTGGACCTGCTCAGCTGAATCGAACTGCTGAATCAAACTGTGGAGGGTTGGTCACGGCTTCCAGGCCGCCGGCCGTGCTTAACCCTCCACATTTTCGACGGATCGACGGACCGACGGATGGTGGGCGGCGGGCCACACCGTCCACTGGGTCACCGGCCTCGCCGGGCGCCATCCGGTGAAGCCACCGATCGGGACCGCCCGACTCACTGACAACCGGACCAAATCACCGCCCAGGCGGGCGTGCCAGGAGACGAGGAGCGCCTCGGACTCGAGGGTGACGGCGTTGGCGACGAGCCGGCCACGTCCGCCCAGCGCCGCCCAGCAGGCGTCGAGCAGCCCGGGGGTCGTAAGGCCGCCCCCGATGAAGACGGCATCCGGCGCCGGCAGCCCGGCCAGGGCCTCGGGCGCCCGGCCGGGCACGATCCGCAGCGCCGGCACGCCGAGAGCCGTGGCATTGCGCCGGATCCGGTCGGCGCGCTCCGCCCGCGGCTCGATCGCGATCGCACGACAGGTGCCATGGGTGCGCATCCACTCGATCGCGATGCTGCCCGAACCCGATCCGACGTCCCACAGCAGTTCGCCCGGGACCGGTCCGAGCCGGGCCAGGGTCACCGCCCGGATCTCCCGCCTGGTGAGCTGACCGTCGTGCTCGAACGCGTCATCAGGCAAGCCCGGCGTCCGCGGGCGGCGCGGGGCGGACGGCGTGGGCACCGGCTCGACAGCGACGACGTTGAGGTCCGCCGGCTCGCGCAACGGCACCTGCGGCACGGCCGACCCCGGCGGCACGACCGACCCTTGCGGCACGACCGAGGCGGCCCCGCCCGGGTGCTCCACGGCGGCCCAGGCCCGGGCACCGGCCTCGACCCAGGCGGAGGCGGGGGCGCTCTGGCGCGCCTCGTCCGGCCCCCCGAGCCGGTCGAGAACCGTCAGCAGGCTCTCGCCGTACCCGCGCCCGACGAGCAGGGTGGCGAGCTCGACGGGCGTGGCCCGGTCGGAGCTGAGGACGAGCAGCCGTCGACGCGGCGCCAGTGCGGCCTGCACCTGCGCGAGGGGGCGCCCAACCGCGCTCACCACGTCGACGTCGTCCACGGCCCACCCGAGCCGCGCGCAAGCCAGGGAGAGCGACGAAGGATGGGGCAGGACCCGCACCCGGTGCGCTCCCAGCAGCCGGACCAGAGTGGTGCCGATCCCGAAGAACATCGGATCACCACTCGCGAGAACACAGAGCTCACCCCGCCCCGCCTGACCGCCGGTGCCGGCGTGCCCGGCCAGCAGGCGGGGCAGGGCCGGCAGCAGCGGGGACGGCCACGGCACCCGCCGGCCTCCGACGGGCTGGCCGTCGATCCTTTCGGGCACGAGGGCAAGCTGGCGATCGGCGCCGAACAGCACGGCCGCCCCGCGCACCACCTCACGGGCCGTCGGCGCCAGCCCCGCCCAGCCGTCGGCCCCGATACCTACCACGGTGACGCGCACAGCGGAGGGGATTGAGTCGGCACCGATGTCGGCGGAGCTCACCGGCCCGGGGGACCCGAATCTGGTGACGTCACCGGATCCGGGCGCGGTCGCCGACATGGCGGCAGTATCAGACACAACAGGCGAGCGTAGCGCGTCGGTCAGGAGGATCAAGAATAGCTGTGCGCCGCGTCCGGACAGACCTGGTCGGCGACCTCCGCCACCTGCCGCGCAACCGCGTCCCACCGAGCCGCGGCGGGTCGCGGGTATATCAGCCGCCGCCGGGCACGGAGGCCGCCGACGGCCAGGGGATGGAAAATCACCACCGTATCGGGTAGCAATTCCTGGTGAAATGCGATCCCCGACACGTTGCACGCCGGCTCCGCGATCGGTGTGGCCTTCGAAGTCCGGATCGCAGACGGACCCAGGAACAGGAAGAGCAGACATCTGTACGCCAAGGTACCAGGATCGCTCCGAGACCTGCGCATAGGATGGCCGGGTAAATTCTCACATGGCCCGATCGCGCCAGGACGTTTGAAGCCCAAACGCAGCATCGGGCACCATGGGGACGTAATGAAGTAACAAATACGTGATCGAGAACATCATCGCAGGTCACAGGCCTGTGGAGGGTTCGAAACGCGCAAGTTATTTCATTTCGACTCCCATGGCGTTCATGCTTATTCACACGTGACCGACGACACGCACCCCCGGCCGGCATGGTCGTACCCTGAGAAGATGGGGACGTCGCACTCTCGACGGAGAGCGGACGGCTCCGCGACCCGACTCCTCGCCGGTTGCCTGAGCCCTACCCTTCCGCGTCCAGAGGAGATATTCCAAGTCGTTCTCGGCTCCAGCTTTCCGGGATTTTGTCCCACTCCGTACCGAGCGCTAACGGCTGGCCCTAACTTTGATCCGTGGCGGCCTTCTTCGTTGTCCGTCGACCCGTCGCCGAAACGGACGAAGGCGAACGCCCGGCGACGGACGCGGCTGTCGCCGACGCGTCGTTTCCTCATTGAATAGGACGCTGGGAGTTTGCATGCGCGATACGCGCGAAATCCAGGCACGATCGCCGCGCGGCACCGGTGGTGGGGCGAGCGAGGCGTGGCGTCTCCGGCTGGCCGGCCGATCGGAGGCGGCCCAGTGCGAGCTCCTGCTGGACCTGATAGCCGGCCGGGTCGCCGTGCTGACCGAGCGCAGCGGCGACGCGGCCATCCTCGGCCGGGAATCCTCCTGGCGTGGTCTCGGGGTGTACCGCGGCATCGCCGAGCGGCTGCGGGACGAACTGTCCGCGGCGACGGGTCTGCGCCTGCCCGCCACGCTGTTGTTCGACCGGCCATCCCCCGAGGCCCTCGCCGGCCATCTGCGCCGTGAGTTGCTGGGTATCGACGAGCCCGCCGCGACCACCGCCGTTCCCGCGGCCGTTCCCGCGGCCATCGCCGTTCCCGCCACCGGCGAGGTCGGCTCGGAGTCGTTCCGGGGCCATGATCCCGTCGTCATCATCGGCATGGCCTGCCGGCTGCCCGGCGGCACCGACTCACCAGAAGCCCTGTGGGACCTGGTACGAGAGGGCCGGGATGCCGTCGGCGGCCTGCCCGACGACCGGGGCTGGGACCTCGACGCGCTCTACGATTCTGATCCCGATCAGCCTGGCACCGCCTACACCCGCCATGGCGGGTTCCTGCCCGGCATCGCGCTGTTCGACCCGGGATTCTTCGGTATCGGTCCACGCGAGGCGCAGGCCGTGGACCCGCAGCAGCGGCTGATGCTGGAGATCTCCTGGGAGGTTCTGGAGCACGCGGGCCTCGACCCACGGTCGCTGCGGGGCAGCCGGACCGGCGTCTTCACCGGGGTGTCGCTGCAGGACTATGGCCCCGCCTGGCATGCGGCGCCCGCCGAAGCCCAGGGACAGCTGCTCACCGGCAACGCCTCCGGCGTGATCGCCGGCCGCGTCTCCTACACGCTCGGCCTGGAAGGGCCCGCGTTGACCATCGACACCCAGTGTTCCTCGTCTCTGGTGGCGGTGCATCTGGCCGGCCAGGCGCTGCGGGCCGGCGAATGCGACCTCGCCCTGGCCGGTGGGGTGACCGTGATGTCGACCCCAGGGATCCTGGTGGAGTTCAGCCGCAAGCGGGGCCTGGCGCCGGACGGGCGGTGCAAGGCGTTCTCCGCCAACGCCGACGGCACCGGCTGGGCCGACGGCGCGGGCGTGCTGCTGCTGGAACGGCTCTCCGACGCCCGCCGTAACGGCCATCACGTCCTCGCGGTCCTGCGTGGCACCGCGATCAACCAGGACGGCGCCAGCAACGGGATGACCGCGCCGAACGGCCTGTCCCAGCAGCGCCTGATCCGCCAGGCGCTGGCCAACGCGGGGCTGCGCGCCGCCGACGTCGACGCGGTGGAGGCGCACGGCACCGGCACGACGCTCGGTGACCCGATCGAGGCCCGGGCCGTCATCGCCACCTACGGCCAGGACCGTGCGGCGCGGCGGCCCGTCTACCTCGGGTCCCTGAAGTCGAACATCGGCCACACCCAGGCCGCCGCCGGCGTCGCCGGGATCATCAAGATGGTGCAGGCGATGCGGCACGGCGTCCTGCCGCGGACCCTGCACGTGCGCGAGGCGTCCCCGCACGTGGACTGGTCGGCGGGCGACGTCGCCCTGCTCACCGGGAACGTCCCCTGGCAGCGCCAGGATGGCCGGCCGCGACGGGCGGCAGTGTCAGCGTTCGGGGTAAGCGGCACCAACGCTCATGCCGTGCTCGAGGAAGCACCGCCCGGGCCGGGAACGGACGCCGTGGGTGCGGACCGCGCCGGGGAGAACCCGGCGAGCGCCCCGGTGCCTGTCGTCCTGTCCGGCCGCGGCGACGCGGCGCTACGTTCGGCGGCCGCCCGGCTCGGCACGCACCTGGAGCGCCATCCCGAGATCTCCCCCCTGGACGCGGGATACACCCTGGCGGGTCGCACCCACTTCGAGCACCGCGCCGTCGCCGTCGTCCGCGGATCGGCGGCGTGCAGCAGCGGCACGCACCTGGCCGGGACCGGGACCCTGACCGGGATCCTGGCTGCTCTGGCCGAGGCCCGCCCCACCGCCGGGCTGGTCCTGGGCACGGTCCGACCGGCGCTGAGCCGAAGCGGAACCGCCCGGGGCGCAACCGCCTTCCTGTTCACCGGGCAGGGCAGCCAACGCCCCGGGATGGGCCGCGAACTCCATGCGGCCTACCCGGCCTTCGCCGACGCCCTCGACGACGTCTGTGCCCACTTCGCGCCGCATCTCGAATACCCACTGCGCGACGTCATGTTCGCCCCCGCCGGTTCCCCGGGCGCGGCGGCGCTCGACCGCACCGAGTACACCCAGCCCGCGCTGTTCGCCTTCGAGACCGCGCTGTTCCGGCTCCTCGAATCCTGGGGTCTCGCCCCGGGGATCCTCGCCGGGCACTCCATCGGCGAGCTCACCGCCGCCCACGGCGCCGGAGTGTGGGCCCTCGACGACGCCTGCGCTCTCGTCGCGGCCCGCGGCCGGCTCATGCAGGCCTGCCGCGCCGGCGGAGCCATGACCGCCATCCGCGCCGGCGAGGCGGAGGTCGCCGAGTCCCTCGCCGGGCTCGCCGGGCGGGTCGAGATCGCCACCGTCAACGGCCCGAGCGCCACCGTCATCGCCGGCGACGCCGACCTCGTCGAGCGCGTCGCCGTCGGCTGGGCCGAACGCGGCCGCGCCATCAGGCGGCTGACGGTCAGCCACGCTTTTCACTCCCCGCACATGGACGACATGCTCGACCGGTTCCGAGCCGTCGCCGAGAAGATCATCTACTCCCCGCCGGCCATCCCCGTCGTCTCCACCCGGACCGGCGACCTCGGCCTCCAGGCCGGGCTCACCACCCCCGACCACTGGGTACGCCACGTCCGCGAACCCGTCCGCTTCCTCGACGCCGCCCGTCGCCTGCACCGCGAAGGCGCCGTCGCCTACCTCGAACTCGGCCCCGACGCCGTCCTGACCGCGCTCCTGCCGGCCTGCCTAGCCGCCGACGCCCAGAGCACCGAGAGTACCCAGAGCACCCGGGACGCCCAGAACACCCGCGACGCCCGCGACACGGTGGCCGCGGCGGCGTCCCGTGCCGGCCGCCCCGAACCCGACACCCTCCTCACTGCCCTGGCCGAACTGCACGTCCACGGCGTCGACGTCGACTGGCGCGCCCTGTACCGAGGACGCGGCGCCCGGCACCGGGAGCTGCCCACCTACCCGTTCCAGCGCAGGCGCTACTGGCTCGACGGGACCACCGCCGTCCCCGCGCCCCGTAGCCCGACCGTCGGGACGGCCCGCGCGGCGGGCCCGGACGGCTGGTCCTACCGCACCGAGTGGCGGCCCCTGGACTCCGCGGACGTCACCACCGCCGTGACGGCCCAGGCCATCGCGGCGCCACCGCTGTCCGGCGTGTGGCCGGTGCTGACCCCGGCCGCCGGCGTTGACGAGGACATGCTCTCCCGCCTCTGCTGGATCATCGAACGCCTCGGCGGCACGGCCGTCACCCTCACCCTCACCGGCGACGACGCCGACCGCGCCCAGGTCGCGGCGCTGCTGTCGAACGCCGTACTGCTGTCGAACGCCATGCCGCCGTCGGGCGGCGGCCTCGCCGGGAAGAAGATCGGGAAGAAGACGGTGCAGGCGGTACGCGGCGTCCTGTCCCTGCTCGCCCTCGACGACACGCCGCACCGCATCCATCCGGCACTGACCACCGGGCTCGCCCTCACCGTCCCGCTCGTCCAGGCGCTGCACGACCTCGACGTGCCCGCACCGCTGTGGTGCGTCACCCGCGGCGCGGTCACCACCGGTCCCGACGACCCCGTCACCGCCCCGGACCAGGCCATGATGTGGGGACTCGGCCGCACCCTCGCTCTGGAGGACCCCGGCACCTGGGGCGGTCTGATCGACATCCCGACCGACCTCGACGATCAGACGCTGGCGTGGTTCGGCTCCGCCCTCACCGCCCCCGGTGGCGAGGACCAGCTCGCCGCCCGTGCCACCGGGCTGTTGGTACCCCGCCTCGTCAGGGCCGACACCGTCCTACCAGCCGACACCGTCCCACCAGCGTGGCGGCCCCACGGCACGGTCCTGATCACCGGTGGCACCGGCGCCCTCGGCGCGCATGCCGCCCGCCGGCTCGCCCGCGACGGTGCGCGCCGGATCGTCCTCGTCAGCCGCCGTGGCCCCGCGGCTCCGGGGGCGGAGGAACTACGCGCCGAACTCGCCGCCCTCAGCGCCGAGGCGATCATCGAGGCCTGCGACGTGGGAGAGCACGAACAGCTCGCCGCTCTGCTGCGGAGACTGGCCAAGGCGGGCCGGCCGGTGTCCGCCGTCGTACACGCGGCCGGTGTCATGGGACAGGTGACCGCCCTGCACAAACTCGATCTCGGGGAGTTCGCGGAGGTCGTGGCCGGGAAGGTCGCCGGCGCCGCCGGCCTCGACCGGCTACTCGACGGGATCGACGGGATCGACGGGATCGACGGGATCGACGGCACCAGGCTGGAGGCCTTCGTCCTGTTCTCGTCGGTGTCGGCGACCTGGGGCAGTGGCGGCCAGTCCGCCTACAGCGCGGGCAACGCCTACCTCGACGCCCTCGCCGCGCGGCGGCGCGCGCTCGGTCTCGCCGCCACCTCTGTCGCATTCGGCCCGTGGGCCGACGCCGGAATGGGCGCCGAGGCCACGTTCCGTGACTACCTGGGCCGCCGTGGCCTGACCCCGCTGCCCCCCGACGCAGCGGTCACCGCGCTCACCCGGGCGGTCGCGGGCGGGCAGGCCGCGCTCACCATCGCCGACGTCGACTGGGATCGCTTCCTCCCACCCTTCACCGCCGCCCGCCCTGGGCATTTCTTCGACGATCTATGGAGCCGGTCCACGACGGCCGGACCCGAGGGGGACGCCGAGCCGACCGGCACCGACGCGCCCCCCGCCCGAGTGGACTACGGGACGCTGCCCGGGCCCGCCCGCGCCCGCGCGCTGTTCGACCTCGTGCGGGCGGAGGCCGCGGCCATCCTCGGGCACCCGTCGCCCGACGACGTGGACCCGCAGCGCCGCTTCCTCGAACTCGGCTTCGACTCACTGGCCTCGGTGCAGCTCAGCCGCCGACTGGCCGCCGCCACCGGCCTCACCCTGGCCACGCCCGTTGTCTTCGAGCATCCGACGGTCTGCGAGCTCACCCGCCATCTCGACGCCCTCGCCACCCTCGCCACCCAGCGGCACCCGGACATCGTGCCCGGCAGGCCCCCCGCGCGGGCCGGGACGCAGGTCGCGCCGATCGGCGTGCGCGAGCTGTACCGACAGGCGTGCACGGACGGCAAGTTCGCCGAGGGCGTCGGTGTCCTGCGGGCCGTCGCCCGGCTCAGGCCCGTCTTCCGCACCGTCGAGGCCTTCGGCGCGCCCGCCGCGCCGGTGAGACTCGCCTCGGGTCCGGCCAGGCCCACCATCGTCTGCCTGCCCTCGATGGTCGCCCCGTCGGGACCGCACAACTTCGCCCGCCTTGCCCTGCACCTGCATGGCCGGCGGGACGTGTACGCGCTGCCGCATCCCGGATTCGGCGACGGGGAGCTGCTTCCGGCCACCGCGGATCTCGTCGTTGACCTGCATGCCGAGACCATCGCCCGGGCGTTCGACGAGATCCCCATCGTGCTCGCGGGTTACTCCTCGGGCGGCTGGCTGGCACATGCGATCGCGGCCCGGCTGGAGGCCCGCGGGATCCGCCCCGGGGCGGTGGTGCTGCTCGACACGTGGCTACCCGGGGACCGCATCCCCGAGGGCGACATCCAGGAGGAGCTTCGCGGCGTCGCCCTCAACGACCAGGCCTTCGCGCTGATGACGGAGGCACAGGTCACCGCGCAGGGCGCCTACCTGGACCTGTTCGAGGGCTGGCGGCCGACCACCGTCGACGCGCCGGTCGTCCTCGTCCGGGCGATGGAGCGCATGCCCCAGCAGGCGGTCGCCGAGAACCCTGACGGGGATGGCCAAGCCTGGGTGACCGACTGGGTGATGGAGCACGAAAGGCTCGACGCCGCCGGCAATCACCAGACGATGATGAACGAACACGCCGCCTCCACCGCCGCAGTCCTCCACCAGTGGCTTGCAGAACTGGGCCGGCCCACGGAACCGGACCGGCCCACGGAACTGGAGCGGCGCTGATGCGGTGACCGGTCTACCCCCGGGGCCATCGGGTCACCGGACCTCGGGTCACAAGGCGGCCAGCGCCGGCCTGAGGACGCGTTCGTAGAAGTCGCAGAAGCCGCCCTGATCTGGACCGATCTGGAGCAGGGCGACTTCGGTGAACCCGGCGTCGGCGAACCGCCGGACCCCCGCGACGAACGGCTCCGGGTCGGGCCCGTGCGGGATCTTCGGGGCGAGATCCTCCGCGTGACTACTCCGACGTCTAAAGGCGCCGGCTTCTCAGGCGGCTTGCGCTGCCTGAAGGGCCAGCCCGGCCCTGAGGATGTTGGTAGCCGCGTTGACGTCGGCGTGCGCGCTGTGGCCGCATGCCTGACAGACAAACGCGGCCTGTGTTCTGCGGTTCCCGGCGGCGCAGTGGCCACATTCGGCGCAGGTACGGGACGTATTGGCGGGTGGCGCCCCGACGACGGCCCGTCCGGCGCTTTCAGCCTTGGCGTGCAGCACGGTGAGGAACACCCCCCATCCCGCATCGAGGATGCTCTTGTTCAGCCCCGTCTTGGCGGCCTGCCCGTTCGACAGGAAGACACCGGGCGTCTCCGGGTCGGGCCTGGGCATGACCCGGCGGGTCATGCCCTTGATGTTCAGGTTCTCCACGGCGATCAGGTCGTGGTCGCGGACCAGCCCGAGCGCGGTCTTGTGGGCGAGGTCGAGACGCTGCCGGACGACGGCGCAGTGTTGCGCCGCGACCCGCGCGACGGCCTTGCGGCGCCGCTTCGAGCCGCGCTGCTTGCGGGACAGGTCCCGCTGCGCGGCGGCCAGCCTGCCCGCCGCCCGCCCGGCGAACCGGGGATTGCCGTAGCGGACCGTCGTCCGGCTCGGATGCCGGTAGGCGTCGCGGCGTTCCTGAAGGGCGGCGTTGTAGAGCGCCCGGTGGTCGTCGAGCATCGCGCCCAAGGCGGCTGTCTGGTGGCCGGTCGGGCGGAGTGGAACCTGAAGGTCCGTCTCACCGGGCGGCTACCGGCCGCCACGGCCGTTCGTTCTGCGTGTCGATGTACCGCCGGACCGTGTCGGCGGAGACCGCGCCGACAGTGGCGACGAAGTACGACCGCGACCACAGGGTGGGCAGCCGGGACCGCAGGTGCGCGAACTCGGCGCGCAGCACGTGGGACGTGAAGCCCTTCACCTGGTTGGCGATGTACGACGGGGCGTGCTTTGGATGAGCCTTCACGAACAGGTGCACGTGGTCAGGTGCGATCTCCAGCGCGACGACCGGCCAGTCGTGCTCGGCGCACTTCTCGCGCAGCAGCGCGTCCAGCCGGTCACGGACCGGGCCGACGAGTACCGGCCTGCGATATTTGGGGCACCAGACGACGTGATAGCCAAGGTCGTAGGCCCCGCCCGCGCCCGTCGTCACCCACCGCCCCACGCCACCGACTATATCAGCATGGCCGGCATAACCGTTACAGTCCGTACCGGATTCCCCTGTCGCCTGAAAGCGACACTCCCCCCGGAGGCGACTGGTGGTTCGATGCTCCGGCTGTGAATCGACGCGCACAGCACCTCGGCGGCGGTCTGGGCGGAGCTGAGCGTCGACGGGTTCAGCCATGGGATTATGACGGAGTGACGCTGTTCCCACTGCCAGCCGTCGAGCACGACGGCCCCGCCGTCCAGGTCGGGGAGGTCGAGTTCACCCGCGCCGAGCTCTTCGCGGCCGCGTCCGTCGTCGCCGGTCGGGTGGCCGGCGCGCCGGCGGTGGCCGTGCACGCCGAGGCGACGATGGCCACCGTCCTCTCGGTCGTCGGCTGCCTGCTCGCCGGGGTGCCGGCGGTACCCGTGCCGCCCGACTCCGGGCCGCGTGAACGCGGTCACATCCTGCGCGACTCGGGCGCCGCCCTGCTGCTCGGCAGCCCCGCCTGGGACGACCTCACGATCCCCACCGTGCCGGTCGATCTCACCGCACGGTCGGGGGCTGCCGGGTCCGGGTCCGGGGGGACCGGACCGGCGCTCATCCTCTACACCTCCGGGACGACCGGAGCCCCCAAAGGCGTGGTGCTGTCCGCCCCGGCCATCGCCGCCGATCTGGACGCCCTCGCCGACGCCTGGGCCTGGACGCCCGAGGACACGCTCGTGCACGGACTGCCGCTGTTCCACGTCCACGGCCTGGTCCTGGGTGTGCTCGGGGCGCTGCGGGCCGGCAGCCGGTTGATCCACACCGTCCGCCCGACCCCGACGGCGTACGCGGCGGCCGGGGGGACCCTGTACTTCGGCGTGCCGACCGTGTGGTCCCGGGTCTGCGACGATCCGACCACCGCCCGCGCCCTGGCCTCGGCCCGGCTGCTCGTCTCGGGCAGTGCCCCCCTGCCGATGCCGGTGATCGACCGGCTCGCCGGCCTCACCGGCCTCGCCCCGATCGAACGGTACGGGATGACCGAGACGTTGATCACCATCAGCGCCCGAGCGGACGGGGAGCGCCGGGCGGGCTGGGTCGGCACCACCCTGCCGGGAGTGCGGACCCGGCTCGTGGACGACGAGACGGGGGCCGAGCTGCCCGCGGACGGGGAGAGCATCGGCGAGCTGCAGGTCCGCGGTTCCACCCTGTTCGACGGGTACCTGGGGCGCCCGGAGGTCACCGCCGCGTCGTTCACCGCGGACGGCTGGTTCCGCACCGGCGACGCCGCGGTCGTCGCCCCGGACGGCCACCACCGAATCGTCGGGCGCCGATCCACCGACCTCATCAAGAGCGGCGGTTACCGGGTGGGCGCGGGCGAGGTCGAGGCCGTGCTGCTGGCCCACCCGGCCGTGCGCGAGGCCGCCGTCGTCGGGCTGCCGGACGACGACCTCGGGCAGCGCATCGCCGCCTTCGTCGTCGCCCCCGGCCTGGCCGGTGCGGCGGGCGGGATACCGGGCGG
>NZ_CDWRCK010000055.1:18367-19856 GCF_977927595.1 Frankia sp. CcWB3 | reverse complement strand
CGTATGTGCTGGGCGTGTCCTCGGGGGCCTCCGCCGCCGCGGCAAGCCCCGACGACGAGACCCCTCCCAGGGTGAGGACAGCGACCGCGGCGACGGAGGCCCCCGAGGACACGCCCAGCACATACGGATCGGCGAGGGGGTTGCGCACCACCGCCTGCAGCACGGCTCCGGCCACGGCCAGGCCCGCACCCACCACGAACGCCAGCAACACCCGCGGCGTCCGCACCTGCCAGATAATCTGATCGTTGATCATCGAGGACTGAGCACCGTTGCCGGTCAGATGAGCCACGACGCTGGACCACACCTCGCCGGGAGGCACCGATACCGAACCCACGCCGATCGCTGCCCCAACAACAATCGGCGTCGCCAGCACCAGGGCGAGCAGAGTGATCAGGAACCTGCCGCGCGCGCTGCGCGCCGCCCGCGGCAGCACGGCGCCGGCAGTGACCGCGGGCATCCCGCGGGCGGGTCGGAGCGCCGCCACCGCCCGCAGCCGTACCGCGTCCGCGGCACCCACCGATGGCGTCGGCGTGGCACGTACCGACATAGGTTGATCGATGGACAGCGGATGCCCCCGTTGACTCAAACGAAACAAAAATCGTTTTCGTTTCGTTTGAGCAAGCTAACAGCCCTGCGCAGGCTCCGTCAACGGTTCTGTAGGGGTAGGACAGGCCCTCCGCTCGTCGTGGTCGGGTGGTCACCGTCATCCGGCGACTACTCGACCGGGATCATTCCTCCGCTCTGCCGCTGCCACAGCCGGTGGTAGCGCCCCCGCCGCTCGAGCAGCTCGTGATGGGACCCCTGCTCCACGACGCGGCCGTCGTCGAGGACGACGATGCGGTCCATGTGCAGCAGGGTCGACAGCCGGTGCGCGACGGCGATCACCGTCTTGTCTCGCCATAGGTCCTCGAGTGCGTTCTGGACGAGTACCTCGCTCTCGCTGTCCAGTGCGCTCGTCGCCTCGTCCAGAATGAGCATGGGTTTGTCGTCCAGGAAGGCGCGGGCAATGGCGATCCGCTGCCGTTGCCCGGTCGAGAGTTTGATGCCGCGTTCCCCGACGACGGTGTCGTAACCGTCGGGCGCCCGCGAGATGAAGCTGTGCGCGTGGGCCCGCAGCGCCGCAGCCTCCACCTGCGCCTGGGTCACCGGGCCCGCGGTGCCGTAGACGATGTTGTCCCGGATGGACCGGTGGAAGAGGGTGGTGTCCTGCGGAACGTAGGAGATGCCCCGGGCGAGCTGGCGGTTGGGCACCGGAACACCGTCCACGGCGACCATGCCCGGCGGGAGCGGGTAGTAGCCCAGCAACAGCTTGATGAACGTCGTCTTGCCGCTTCCGCTGCGACCCACGATGCCGATCTTCTCGCCCCGCTCGATGGCCAGGTCGATGCCCGCGAGCACGAGGTTCCGGTCGTTCTCGGGATAGGCGAACGACAGGCCCTGGAACTGCAGCCGACCGGAAACTACGGGAAGAACCGCGGGACGGCCCGAA
>NZ_CDWRCK010000055.1:0-17979 GCF_977927595.1 Frankia sp. CcWB3 | reverse complement strand
CCGGCTGAACCGGCTGAACCGGCTGAATTATCCGGACCAGCCGAATTATCCGGACTGGCCGACAGGATGTCCCGACCAGCGAAGAGATAGTGGTAGGCTTCCTCGATTCGGGCGAGCCGGAGATTAAGCTGCGCGATCTCCCACACCGTCCCCCAGATAAAGTCGGAGAAGAGGACCAGCGCGGAGAGAAAGGTCGTGAACTGGGCCAGGCTCATCTCACCGCGGAGGAACAGATGCAGGTTGAGGACGATCGACACCGGCCAGACGAGATACCGGACCACGAGGCTCATCGAGGTTCCAGAACACAATGCTCCAGAAGGACGAGCGATACGCGGCGGCGATGACCCGGCGACGACGCCGGCGGACCCGCTCGTACTCGGCCTCCTCCTGGAGGAACGACTTCACACTCACGAAGTTCGAGATGACGTCGATCACGTAACCGTCCATCTCCGAGACCTCGTCCGCGAGCCGCTTCTCCGCGCGGGCCGAACGACTGACGGTGTGCCTGCCGACAAGAAGCATAATCGCGACGGAACCCAGGAAGGTCAGGCCCGAGTAGAGGTTCACCGAGAACATGATCATTATGATCGCCGGAACCTTGACCAACTGTTCGACGTACGTGAAGCACGCCGTCTCGAGGATCTCTCGGAACTCGCGGCCGAGCGTGCTCACATAGCTGCTGATCTTTCCGGTGAACTTGCCGACGAAGTATGGGTACCGCTCGTTTATGACATTTCCAAAGAGAATGTTCTCGTATTCGTAGCCCCGGTGGTTGAGCAGCCGGAGATACAGCACCTCGGCACCACGCCAGGTCAGGTCATGGCCGATGTTGCATGCGAGAAGGACGCCGGCGTACAGGTACGCGTCGTGGGTCTGTACCGGGGCAGCGGCGAGAGCCTGCACGAAAAGGCCGATGAAGACCGGTATCACGGCGAGCAGGCTGTTGGACAGGACGAAGACACCGACGACCAGGAGAGCCGGCCCCTTGAAGGTCGCGACGAAACGCAGATAGGAACGCAGGGCGGCCTGCCGCTCCACCCGGCGGGAAACGAGGTTGTCCACGGCGGTGCCGACACCGTCCGGGCCGGTGCCGTCCGGGCCGGTGCCGTTTTGACCGGTGCCCCGGGAACCGATGCCAGGCGACCGCACCTCCTGATGCGGAACCCCGCCGGCCGCGCTGTCCACGCCGAGATGATGACAGGCGACTGGCCGGGCCCGCACCTTGTTTTTGACCAGGGGCACGGCCGCGTCCGCACCGAAGCTCACGCGGGCCTGGCCGTCCTGTGCGCTGGCCCGATGTACTGTGCTCTGGCCAGAGATGCGTCGGACGCGGAGAACGTCCGATCCAGTGGTGCGCCGTTACCGAGGTGTAACCGACCGGAGAAATGCTGACGGTGGCCCGGTGCGTGGCCGTCGGATATCCCGAGGGAAAGGGACGTCGAGTGGCTCGCCGCCGTTGCTTCCACCTGCTGAGCGCGCTTGCCATCGCCGGACTGGCGGTCGCCTGTTCCGGCAGTGGCGGCACGGAGCCCGGCGCAGGACGCTCCCCGGCGCTCGCGCGGGAGCTGGCGGACGCCGCGGACGCCGCCCCGGATGCCTCTCGCCTCCCGATCCTGTTCGTGCACGGCAGCCTCGGGTCGGGCAGCCTCTTCGAGACACCGGCGCAACGATTCACCGCAAACGGCTATCCCGTCGACCACGTCGAGGCCTTCGACTACGACGCGTCGTCCTCGGCCAACCCCGTCAAGGAGGTCCTCCCGAACCTCGATGCGAAGATCGCCAGTGTCCTCAAGGCGACCGGGGCGAAGAAGCTCGATCTGGTGGCACATCTCGAGGGCGCCGCGTTGAGCGAGCGGTACCTGACCAGCTCGTCCGACCGGGCGAACCGGGTCGCGCACTACGTCACTGTCGGAGGCTCGCTCGCGGGCAGACCCCCGGCCGGGGTGCCCACCCTGGCGGTCTGGGGCGAGAACGATCCGACCCGGCGCGTCGAGGGGGCCGCCAACGTGCGGTTCGTCGACCAGGACCGCGCCCAACTCCTGACCTCGGCGGCCACCTTCAGGGAGATGTACCGGTTCCTCACCGGAACCACTCCGCACACGACCGGCGTGGTGCCGAAGCAGGGCCCGATCGAGATCTCCGGCCGAGCCCTGCTCTATCCGATGAATGTCGGTGTGCGGGACGCCAGACTGGAGGTTCACCGGGTCGACCCACGGACGGGCCGGCGGGGGGCGAACAGCCTCAAAGGTTATTTCCACCTCTCCGGCGACGGATCCTGGGGTCCGTTCCGGGGTGACGGCGCCTCCACCTACGAGTTCGTAATCGTACGCGGCGGGGAACCCGACCACCACTTCTACTACCAGCCGTTCCGCCGCGACGATCACCTCGTACGCCTGCTGACAAGCCAGCCGGGCAAGGAGATCGGCGGCGGGATGGAGACCGGTCCCGGGCACACCGGCCTGGTCGTCGAACGCTCGCTCGAATGGTGGGGGGACCAGGGGGACGCCGACGACGTCCTCAGCATCGATGGGAAGAACGTGCTGAATGCCGCCGACGCACCCCGGTTCAAAATGGCCCTGGGCGTCTACCTGTTCGACCGGAATTCCGATGGCGTCACCCACCTCATGATGCCGATTCCGGCGTATTTCGGGATCGGCTTCATTACCGGCGTAGATGTGTTCATCCCGGCGGGTGAGCGTTCGGTCGAAGTCGCGATGACGCCGCGGGGAAAAACGGCCCACCGGGGCGTTCTCCAGGTGCCCGCCTGGCCGTCGGACCGGCATCGCGTCACCCTGCACTTCACCGGCGAGGGCTGAACGGATCGCCAGGCCTCGCTGGGACTCTAGCCGCACGCCCGCCTGGTCGTCGACCCGTTCCACGTGAGTAACCAGCGCCCTCTCCGACGCGACCGCACAAGGCCAGCCCCCACCGCAACATCCGAATTACATCGAACATTGGGTAAGATTTCAGCTCGAATAATTACCGGGTCGATCTTGACTCTACGTTGATATTGTTGTCCAGCCGGTTTCACAATGTTCACGCCACGATTCTGTCGTATTTTCTCACCGTACGTTAGATTGCCGGCGGCACGGAATACTGCGGCTCGGGCGGAGACGCTCAGGCGAGCGCGGCATCCTCACGTGGAGATGGGAGCAGGAATGGATCGTCGAACTCTCCTTCGGACCGGTCTTGTTAGCGTCGGCGCGGCGGCCTTCAGTGGCTCGCTGTGGCGCGCAGCGGCCGTGGCCTACCCGGCGCGGTACCGGGTAACAGCCCCTACGGGCCGCTGCAGTCAGCCGACGCCAACGGAATCATGTTGCCGTCAGGCTTCACCAGCCGGGTGATCGCCCGATCCACCCAGACCGTGTCGGGCACCAGCTACACCTGGCACAGGGCCCCGGACGGCGGCGCCTGCTTCGCCAACGGCACGGGCTGGATCTATGTGTCCAACGCCGAGGTAGGCAGCGGCGGCGGCGGCGTGAGTGCCGTGAAGTTCAACAGCAACGCCAACATCATTGGCGCCTACAGCATCCTGTCCGGCACCAACCGCAACTGCGCGGGCGGGACCACCCCGTGGAACACCTGGCTGTCGTGTGAGGAGACCAGCACCGGCTACGTGTACGAGACCGACCCGTGGGGGGGTCAACGCGGCTGTCCGGCGGGCCGCGATGGGCCGATTCAACCATGAGGCTGCTGCCGCCGACCCGGACCGGAAGGTGATCTACCTGACCGAGGACGCGTCCGACGGGTGTTTCTACCGGTTTGTGCCCACCACCTGGGGCAACCTGTCCTCCGGCACCCTGCAGGTACTCAAGGAGGTCTCCGGCGTGCTGTCTTGGGCAAACGTGCCCGACCCCGACGGCAGCCCCACACCCACCCGCGACCAGGTCTCGGGCGCCAAGCTGTTCAACGGCGGCGAGGGCGCCTGGTACTCGGCCGGCAAGTGCTACTTCACCACCAAGGGCGACAACCGGGTGTGGGCCTACGACGCGGCGGCCAACACCCTGGCGATCGTCTACGACGACAACGTCTCCGGCGCCCCGCTGACCGGTGTCGACAACATCACCGTCGCCGCCGTCGGTGACCTCTACGTCGCCGAGGACGGCGGCAACATGGAGATCTGCATCATCACCCCCGGCGACATCGTTGCCCCCTT
Organism: Frankia sp. CcWB3; assembly: GCF_977927595.1. Taxonomy (NCBI): domain Bacteria; kingdom Bacillati; phylum Actinomycetota; class Actinomycetes; order Frankiales; family Frankiaceae; genus Frankia; species Frankia sp. CcWB3. The sequence goes on along the minus strand of NZ_CDWRCK010000055.1, from coordinate 13,823 downwards.
CCTGCGCATCACTGGCCAGAGCTCCTCGGAGATCACCGGACCGGCGTTCAACCCGGCTGGTAACCGGCTGTACTTCACTTCTCCTCCCAGCGCAGCACCTCGGGTTCCAGCAGCGGCGGCATCACCTACGAGGTGACTGGTCCGTTCCGCACCTCGCTGTGATCGAAATCCTGTAACGGAGGAGCGGCGCGGGCATGCGCCCGACTGCGCGGAAGGCCTCCCCCTCGGGTCGGAACCGGCCGCCACCGTGACCGCCCAGCGGTCGAATCCCCGGGGTGTGGTCGCGACGGTCGGCTCAAGCGCGGCCGGGCCCGTCGGTTCGGCGGGCTCCCCGGACTCGGGCAAAGGCCGAGGGTGGCCCTGCTTGGGCAGGGCAGGGCCACCTGTCCAAGGACCCCTCCCGGAGGTCTCGGGCGTCACGCCCGGCTGCGGCTCGCCGTCACGCCGGCCCCGCCCGGCGGAGGTCGCGGCTCGACGCGGGGCGGGACCGGCCTGCCGCCAAGACTGACGCGGGCGACCGGGATCCGGAAACGTCAGTCAGGCATGCCTTTCTCGTATGGGCCGCGCGGATGTCGTCGTCTGCGCCACAGGCAACCGGGCGCTGGAGGGGAAGACTTCACCTATCTACGGCCCGGCTCCTAGGTGGCGTCCGTGACATCACCCCGGCCAGCGGCGACAGCACGCCACCAGCAGCCGTCGCTGTCCGCAAGGAGTCAGACACGACATCCGCCATACACCGCGAAGACCCGGGAAGACCCGGGAAACCGCCGAGCCCGTGCTGTCGGATATCCGACAGTCGAGCATTCAGCCGAACATCTGTGCCCGTTTGGCATGGCGTCGTTATCCTGATGTGTCGACTGACGGAGGACTGATCGCCCGATTTCACTCCGGCCTTCACCGACCGTACCGACATGGAAGGCCGTTTCGATGTCGTACGAATCTGGACCTTACCGGGTATCGCCCAAGCTGCTGGCCCGGGAGGACTTCCGGGCGGCGTGTGCGACGCGAGACTTCCGCGCGGTGTTCCGGCTGATGAAGAAATATGACGGTGCCAGTCAGAATCGCATCGCCTCGCCGGTGGAAGGGCTCAGCCAGAGCAGGGTCAGCCGGATCATGCAGGGCGAGGACCGCATCGCCCGGCTCTCCCTGATCGAACGCATCGCCGACGCGCTGCGTATCCCGGGTAGTTATTTCCACCTGGCCGCACGGCCGTGGGAGGCGGCACGGGACGTGCGCGAGCCGCCCGGGCCGCCGACGGTTCCGGCCGGACCCGGCCCGACGCCGGTGGCCCACGTCGCGACCCCCTCCGTCGACCCGGCCCCGGCCCCGGGCCCGTCGTCGCCGAGAGCCCGGGCCGGGTCCCCCCCGGACCGGGGGGCCTGGTCGTCGAGGAGGACCGGGCCGAACTCCGCTACGACTACGACGACAGCATGTACGTCGCCCACCAGCGAAGACGTCTTCTCAACGCCGGCAGCGAACCGGTCACCGGTATCTGATGCGGATATCGGTTGACCGGTTCCCGGGAGATCCGGAACGCTCCGCGCGGTTGTACCGATCCGATCCGCTGCGCTGGGAGGACCTCCAGCTCAGCGCACACTGCGGCGGCGAGCAGATGGCCTGGCAGGTCAAGACCGACTGGGACGCGCTCAAGGAGGTCTGGCTGCTCTTCGAGAACAGTCGAGGGCGATTTCCGCTCTATCCCGGCGAATCGGCATGGATCAACTACAGCTACCAGGTGAGCAGGGAGAAGTGGGGGCCGTGGTTCCAGCGTGCCGTGCGAGTACCGACGAGTTTCCTCTCGGTGCAGCTGGACTTTCCGGCCGAGCTGGATCCCGTGGTCTGGGGCATGGAGACGTCGATGACCGCCGATGCCTTCCCGTTCCGGACCGCAATCGCCCGCACCGACTCCGGCGACCGGCGGATCTTCACCTGGTCGACCACCGAGCCGCCGCTGCACGCCCGCTACCGACTGGAATGGAACTTCCGGGCCACCGTGCCGGAACGTGATCCGGCCGCGGAGACCGGAACACGTCCCAGCGATCAGATGGCGGCCGTTGGCATCGTGCAGGAGGGTGAGGCGATCCTACGGCAGTCGGCCCGCCCGTTCGCCCTGCCCGACGAGGCCGAGGACGCGCGTCGGGTCGTCGCCGAGCTGTCCTCCGCCCTCGAACGGGTATCCGCCCTGCACACCTTCGGCAAGGGCATGGGCATCGCCGCGCCGCAGGTCGGCATCAACCGCGCCGCGGCGATCGTGCGTACCCCGGGCGGCGACACGCTCACGCTGCTCAACCCCAGCGTCATCGAAACCTCCCGGGAGACCGACGAGCAGTACGAGGGCTGCCTGAGCTTCTTTGACGTCCGTGGCCTCGTCCCCCGGCCGCTGGAGCTGCACGTCGAACACACCGATATCGACGGCAACCGGCACATCACCGTCTATCGGCAGGGGCTGGCGCGGCTTGTCGCCCACGAGATCGACCACCTGCACGGTCAGCTCTACACGGATCGGATGCGGGCCGGAACCACACCGATCCCGGTGGAGCAGTACCGGGGTACCGGCTCGGCCTGGTCCTACAACCGCTGACCGACCCGAACGCACCCGCCTCGCGGGCGGCATGGCGGCATGACGGCTGGCGGCTGGCGGCGACGCAGCGCCGGGACCGGGTGTCCGGCACCGACTGGTAGATCCGACATATGACATGATTCCCCCGTGCCGTATAGTCCGGAAAGCGGGCGATAGGTGCGGGCCCGCCGGAACGCCGGCACAGATTTTTCCAGATCCTGGTTAGAGATTGCCGGCAGCGGGCAGCGGAGGCTTGATCACCACGCAGCGGAACAGTTTCTCCACGCACCGCGTATTGTTTACCGTCAACGTGACGACCCAGCTACGGACTAGGGATTTCCAGCCCGCTGGACAACCTCTAGAATCGGGCGCGCACGCGGGCGCGAAACACCATTAAAAAGATCGGGACAAGTAAACAGGATGCACTGTGTGCATCCTCACGTACTCTTGTTTTTCCTGGGTCGCTCTCAGCTATGTTCATTGCCGTGCCGTCACCTGATGGCATGCGTCGGGCGGCACGCCGAATCCTGCCCCCGCTCGACGAGAATCAAACCTTCGGCAGGAGCGGGGGAACCAATTCCGGGCGCCACGAAAAGGCGTTCTCGGGGTGAAGCCGCGATGCGCGGCCGGGCATTCCCAGCCCGAACCCGACAGCTCACCTCGCAGGCGTGGGGAAGGGCAACTCAATGTCCAACGCTCGTTCGCTCGCTCGTGGCCTCAACCGCATCAGGCTCGGTTCCCGGGCCTTGATCGCCGCCACCACTCTCACGGCCTCGATCGGCGGTGGCCTCGCGCTGTCCCAGCCGGCCAGCGCGTCGACGAATGCCGACCGCTTCCTCTCCAAGGTGATTCCGTGTGAGTCCGGGGGAAACCCGCGCGTGGTCAACTCCATCGGCGCCGGCGGGCTGTTCCAGTTCCTGCCCAGCACTTGGCGCGGGGTCGGCGGCAAGGGTCTGCCGCAGCACGCCAGCGTCGCCGAGCAGTGGCACCGCGCCCGCATCCTGTACGCCCAGCAGGGGACGAGCCCCTGGTACGCATCGAAGCCGTGCTGGGGTCACAAGATCTGAGCTGCCCGACTTCCCGCGCCAGCTTTCACTGTCCGCGCCCGGCCGGTACTGATCGGCGCGCGGCCAGCAGCCCCGTGTCCCCTCCGGGACACGGGGCTGCGCGCTACGTTTCCCGGTCACGGTTTCCCGGTCACGGCGACGCCGGCCAGGTCAACTTCCGCAGCCCCGCCCGGCGGCGGAGACCCGGCGGACCCACCGATCGGCCGGCTCAGCCGATCCGACGGCGGCGGGCGATCTCGGCCAGCGTGATCCCAGCGGCCACCCCCGCGTTGAGGGACTCCACCGCACCCGCCATGGGGATCCGGACCCTCACGTCGCAGCGATGCTCGACCAGCCTGGACAACCCGCGTCCCTCGGAGCCGATCACCAGGACGAGTGGGTCGGTCGCCATCGTGAGCTCGTCGATGCTCACCTCGCCGCCCACGGCCAGACCGACGACGAACTGGCCGCCCGCCGCGTAGGAGACGAGCGTGCGGGCCAGGTTGGTGGCGCGCGCCACCGGCAGCCGGGCGGCGGCCCCCGCCGAGGTCTTCCAGGCCGCGGCGGTCATGCCGGCGGCCCTACGCTCCGGAACGACGACGCCATGGGCACCGAAGGCGGCGGCCGAGCGCACCACAGCCCCGAGGTTGCGGGGATCGGTGACCCCGTCCAGCGCCAGCAGCAGACCGGGGGGGGACGAGCGCGCGCGGGCGAGGAGATCATCCGGATGGGCATACCGGAACGGCGGTACCACGAGGACGAGACCCTGATGCGGAGCGGTGCCACACATCCGGTCGAGATCCGTGCGGCCGACGTCGGCCACGGCGATCCCGGCCCGCCCGGCGAGTCGGCGGGCGTCGGCGAGCCGCTCGTCGAAGTCCAGCCCGCCGGCGATGAAAAGGGTCGACGACGGCACCCCGGCCCGCAGCGCCTCGACCACCGCGTTGCGCCCGACCACCAGCTCGTCGCCCTCGGTCCGCCGTGGGCGCCCGGTCCCCGCGGAACCCCCCGCGGCGCTCGGCCCGGTGGTGGCCGCAGCGGCGACGGCGCGGCCACCATCCCCGCGCCGGCCGGCGGCCGCTCGACCCCGCTCGGCTCCGGCCGATGCGGAACGGGCCGCAGCAGCCGCCGCCGCACGACGCTGGGCGGGATGGCCGGGGCGCAGCTGCGCGGGCGGCGTGGCCCCACGGCCCTCCAGCGCCTTGCGGCCGTGACCGCCGCTGCCCGTGGAGGCCCCCTTGCGGTGGGAACCGGACTTGGCGGCCCGACCGCCCTGACCGCCGCGGGCGATCCCACCGCCCCGGCGAGCGGCGCCGGCCATCAGGACCACCGACCAGTACACGCCCGGGGAATGACCATGTGACCATGGTATACAGCGGACGACACCGGCGTGTCGGGGCACGCTCAGCGAGAGCTCGGCAGGAGCTCGGCGGAGGAGCTCTGCCATGGGCATACCTCGACATGGCTGTTTCCGGGGACCCGGCGCCCTATCCTGAGGGCCGGCAGGCCCACGGCCCGACCTGACGTGGTCCGGCCGCCCCTCACCGGCGTCAGGAGGGTCAGGTGCGCATCACCACGCCGACCGGCGGGCCCGGGGTTCCCCGGAGTGCGGGGGCCCTGCCACCATCCACCCCCGGCCTTTACGCTCTTTTAGGGTCGCCCGCCGACGATGGCGGGCGCGTCGGATCAGGTCGCCGGCACGGCGATCTGCACCCTCGACGTGCCGCGGGGGAAGCTGGGAGAATACGTCTCCATGAATGCGTGATGACCAGCTCGACGAGTGTGACCACCTCGGTCGATCATCGGGCGCGCGCCGTCGGTGTCCCGAGACGGCCACGGCGAGCATCGACGATCCGGCCGTTAGCGACCCAACCGTCAAGGCCCGGACCGTCAGGGGCAGGAGGCACCCAGCACATGGCTCTGCGCACACCGCCCGCATGCGTTCCCCCGGCTGTTTCCGGCCGCGGCCGATTTCTCCCGGCGGCATGACGGTGGACCTCAACCCGCATGACGACGCCCCCACAGTCGCCTACCAGATCACCGGGGGGCCGTTCGAACTCGACGACGACCTGGGTCGCTGCCCGGTGTGTGCGGCGCCGGTGTATGCCGACGACCGGTACTGCGAGGTCTGTGGTCACGGGCTGGAGGGTCCGGACCCCGGCCACGGCGACGCCGACCACAGCGAGGTCGACCTCGGCCAGCTCGCCGGCGTGTGCGACCGCGGCGTCCGGCACACCACCAACGAGGACGCCATGGGCCTGGCCGTCGTGTACGGCACGCTGATCGCGGTGGTGTGTGACGGCGTGTCGACCACTCCGGGCTCCGGGCAGGCCTCGGCCGCCGCGGCGACCACCGCCATGGCCGTCCTCGCGGATGCGGTGCGTGCCCACGGCCCGGGGCGCCCCGTCCACCACGACACCCGCCCGTCGCGCGGCGTCAGCCGGGCCGAGGAGATGCTCGACATCCTCGAACCGTCGTATGCCGACTACAAGAAGCCACGAACATCGCCCCGCACGGTCGTCGGCGGGTTCTCCCCGGAGGACGCCGAGGCCGCGCTGCACGCCGCCGTCGACGCGGCCCAGGCGACCATCGCCCAACTCAGCGCGGCCGAGGGGCGGATGGCGCCGTCGTGCACGTTCGCCGCGGCCATCGTCACCCCGCCGACCCCGGACGGCCCGGGCATGGTCACGGTCGGCTGGGTCGGCGACAGCCGGGTCTACCTGCTCGGTCCGCGCTGGTGCGAGCGGCTGACCGCCGACGACACCTGGGCGGCTGAGGCCGCGCGCGCGGGGCTCATCCCAGCCAACGAGGCCGAGACACACCGGCGGGCGCACACCCTCACCCGCTGGCTGGGCGGCGACGTCGAGGACGTCGTGCCGCACACCGAGATGTTCCCAATCGAGGCGCCGGCCACGGTACTGGTCTGCAGCGACGGGCTGTGGAACTACGTGTCCCGGCCCGACGTGATGGCCGCGCTGGTCAACCAGCTCCCACCCCACTGCGAGGCCATCGACGTCGCCCGCCACCTCGTCGATTTCGCCATCGACTCCGGGGGACACGACAACATCACGGTGGTGGCCGCCCGGGTGGAGGACTGATGAGCGTCTTCACCGCGGAGGTCGCACCCGTGGTACGTGATCTGACGGGCGAGGCCACGCCCGCGGACGAACGCTGCTTCGGCTACCCTACCGGCGCGTGGGGAATCGAGTCGCGCGACTACCACCTGAGTGTCCAGGTGCCCGCCCGCGCGCTGGGAACCGAGACGTCGGCGGCGCGGGTCAGCCTCGTCGTCGACGGCCGGGTGGCGTCAAAGGCGCTGGTCCGAGCGGTTTGGACGGACGATGAGACCCAGTGGAGCCGGATCAGCGACCCAGTCACCCACTACACCGACCAGGTGGAACTCCCGGCCGCGGTGCTACGGGGCCTGGAGGCGCGTCGGGCCGGCGACGAGGCGACTGCGACACTGTTGCTCGGACGCGACGCTCAGCTGGCGCTCGCCTCCGGCAACGAAGACACCTACCGCCTCCTACAGAAGGTGGTTCACGTCGACAATGCCACAACAGGTACGGTTCGGTTGAAGAAGAACGTCAAGAAGATCGATGAGATGGTCCTTGACGCACGATCGACGAGGACCCTCCGGGTGAACCGGTGATCAGGTGAGGGCACGATGCCCTACGGGGCACCTGTCTCACGACCCGACTACTGCGATCGGTGCGGAATTGGGATCATGAGTGGTCAGGAGAGGTACGAATACCGTCCGGAGGACGGCGGGCGAGCTCCCTACGGAGCAGATGCCCCCGGCCGCTCGGCTGACGGGAACCGTCGGCGTGGGCCAGCCGAGCAGACCGGCCCGGATGCGGACGGTCCAGGTGGCTACGACCCGTTGGGCATCCGCCGTTCGCCAGCCGACCTGCCCGGGGTGACGGACCCGCCGCGCGTCGGCGACCCGCGCGGTGGCGACTCGTACGGCGGGTATGGCCGTGACGGCTACCCCGACCAGTCCCGGGGGGGCCGCGGTTATCAGGAGGACCCCTACGGCCCGCCCGGTGGCTATGATCGTGACCCCTACCCACGCGGGCGTGACGAGCGGCCGGCCCCCGACGACCGGATCGACCACGGGCGCGATCCCTACGGTCGAGACTGGGGCACGCCGGAGAACCGTGGCGGCTACCCCGTCGGCCGCGACAGCCGCGATCCCCAGGACCCCTATGACCGCGACCCCTACGGCCGCGGCCATGACGACCGGGCCGACCAGGGTGGCTACCCCGTCGGCCGCGACAGCCGCGAGGAGCGCGTCCCGGGCGGCTACCCCGACCTCGACCGCGACTCCCGCGATCCCCACGACCCCTATGACCGCGACCCCTACGGCCGCGGCCATGACGACCGCGGCCATGACGACCGGGCCGACCGCGGCGGCTACCCCACCGGCCGCGACAGCCGGACGCCGGGTGGATATCCGGATCCGCGGGGCGACCTTGACCGCGAGTCGGACACGCACCGCCGGAGCCGACGCGACGCCGAGTACGGCTACGGTGCGGACCCGCTGGGCATGGACGCCTCCGCTCCACCCCCGCCATCCATCGACCGGGTCACCCAGAGCCGGGGCGGCAACCCGCGGCACACGACCGACCCGCGGCACGCTCGGCCCGGCGCCGACCCGCGGCTGAGTGATCCACGGCTGAATGATCCACGGCTGGGTAACCCGGAACTCATCGACCCGCGGCACAGCGGCACCCGCGGCGGCCACGTCGACCCCCGTGACGCGGTCCTCGACGACCCACGGGCCGGCGCCGGGCGTGGCGCCGGCTGGGATCGGGACCGCGCGCCGACGGGCAGCACCGTCTGGGAAGCCATCGTCGAGGCGGAGCGCGAGTACTACGACAGCGGCGACGACCACCGGGTCCCGTTCCCGACCTTCTACCCTCGTCGGGTCTTCGCCCTGGCCGGCTCTCAGATGCTCGTGGGGCGGCGCAGCGAGTCCCGTGGCATCCATCCGGACATCGACCTGTCCGGAGCGCCGGAGGACCCGGGAATCTCCCGCAGCCACGCCCTGTTCGAGCTGCTGCCCGACGGCGGTTACGCAGTCCGCGACCCGGGATCCACCAACGGCACCCGGCTGAACGACGAACCGGACCCCATCGAGCCCGGCCAGCCCGTTCCGCTTCGTGACGGGGACCGGGTCTACCTGGGCGCCTGGACGCGCATCACATTGCGCGCCCGCTGATCTACCGGGTCGCCTGCCGCCGTCCGGGGCGGCAGGCGGCCTGCCGATCAGATCAGTCAACTGATCGTCACGGCGTCAACGCTGATCAACCTGGTGAGGCCTGGTCGGTCGGCTCAGGCCAGATGCCAGCGCTGGCCCTCTGGAGTGTCCTCCACGATCAGGCCGGCGGCTGCCAGTCTCGAGCGGATGGCGTCGGCTTCCGCATAGTCCCGCCGGGCCCGGGCCGCGGACCGCAGATCCAGCACGACCTGCATCGCGCCGTCCAGCGCCGGCCTGAACTCGGCACCTGCGGTAGGCCACTGCTCATGCGGGTCGAGACCGAAGATGTTCAGCATCCGCCGGGTCACGTCCACCCACCCGGCCAACTCCCGGCTGTGAGCCTTCGACAGCACCTGGTGTCCCTGACTCACCGCGCCGAACAGGGCCGCCAGCGCACGCCCGACGGCGAGATCGTCGTCCATAGCGGTGGTGAAATCGGACCAGGCCCGCCGCGGGGTGAGCCTCGGCTCACCACCCAGCCCGGGAACTGGCACCGGCCGGGCTCCGGCCACCGTCGGCCGCGTCCCGGCCTTCCCCGCCGTCCCTGCGGTCGACGACGAGACGACCTCGTCGGCTGCCAGTGCCGCCGCCTCCCCGGGCCCGCCGAGGATGTCCAACGCGTTGCGGACGAAGGTCTCCACCCGGTCGTGGGCCGCGGTGGATTCCGCCAGCGCCTCGGCGCTGTAGTCGAGCGTGGACCGGTAGTGCGCGGAAAGCAGATGATAACGCAGAACCTGCGGACGGACCTCGTCGAGGGCGTCGGCCACCAGGACGGAATTTCCCAACGACTTCGACATCTTCGTCCCGCCGGTCGTCAGCAGGCCGACGTGCATCCAGTAGCGCGCCATCTCGCCACCACCGGGCTCGCCGCCACCGGGGCCGGGCGAATCGGCCGAAGCCGCGTTCGACACCGGGCGGGCCGTGGCGGCGCAGACCGTCTGGGCACGTTCGTTCTCGTGGTGCGGGAAAATCAGGTCGAGTCCGCCGCCGTGGATGTCGAAGACCGGGCCGAGGTATTTTCCGGCCATCGCAGAGCATTCCAGATGCCAGCCCGGCCGGCCGTCACCCCAGGGGGACGACCAAAACGGTTCGCCGGGCCTGGCTGCCTTCCACAACGCGAAGTCGCGGGGGTCAGCCTTGCCGGGCTCGGCCTCCACGGACGGTTGCATCGCGTCGGGTCGCTGGTGCGACATCGCTCCGTAGTCGACGAACGCACCCACCCGGAACCAGACCGAACCGCCGCTGGCGTACGCGTATCCCCTCTCCACGAGGGCCGACACCAGCGCGATCATCTCGGGGATGTGACCGGTGGCACGCGGCTGGATCGTCGGGGGCAGGATCCCGAGAGTGCGGTAGGCGTCGTCGAACGCACGGGTCTGCCGGGTGGCGAGCTCCCAGACCGAGGTGCCGTCCCGATCCGCGTTGATGATGATTTTGTCGTCGATGTCGGTGACGTTCTGCACAAAGGTCACCGAGTGGCCGGACTGCACCAGCCACCGGCGCAGCAGATCGAAGGGCAGCGCCGTGCGGATGTGGCCCACATGCGGGGCCGCCTGCACGGTGGGCCCACACACGTAGACGCCCACGTGACCGGGGCGTAGCGGCTCGAATGGCCGCACACGCCGCCTGCGCGTGTCGTGGAGGTGGAGACCCATCTGTCAAGGGTACGGCCCCGCTCGACCGACGGGACCCAAGGGGAGGGTCAGCCGACCGTCAGTACCCGGTCGGCCACGACCCGGACGACCACCCTGGCCTCATCCGGATCATCCCACCGGTACACGTCTCCGGTGTACTTCACCGACAGCCGGTCGATCAGTTCCCGGCCGCCATCCTCGGTCAGGGTAGCGGTCCCGCGGACCTCGATGTAACCGTAGGGATCGCCCTGGTCGAGGAACATCAGTCCGACCCGCGGATCCCTTGCGATGTCGCGTTCCTTCGCACGCCCCCGCACCGTGGACAGCAGCAGTTCGTCCTCGTCGCGGTCCACCCACAGCACCGTCATCCGCGGCGAGCCGTCGGGCTGGATCGTCGCCAGAACGACGTAGGTCCGGGCGTCGGCAAGGGCCCTCACCAACTCTGGAAGGCGGTCAGCCATCAGACTCCTCGGGGAGGGGCCAGGGTCGGCTCACCCTCTCATCTCCGCGCCGGCACGCGGTCAGTCGATGACAAAACGGCATATCACCGGTGATAGGCCCGCCGTCAGGCGCGGACGACGAGCGCGGTCGCGATGGCGGCCAAGCCTTCGCCCCGCCCAGTGAGGCCGAGTCCGTCGGTGGTGGTGGCCGACAGGCTCACCGAGGCGCCCAAGGCCACGGACATCGCCTTCTGCGCCTCCTCGCGACGCCCGGCCATCCTGGGCCGATTCCCGATGACCTGGACCGAGACGTTGCCGATCGCCCAACCGGCGGCACCGAGAAGCCGCGCCGTCTCGGCCAGCAGGACCGCGCCCGACGCACCCGCGTACTCCGGTCGGTCCGTGCCGAAAACTCGACCCAGATCACCGAGGCACGAGGCGGTGAGAAGTGCGTCACAAGCCGCGTGTGCGGCGACGTCCCCGTCGGAGTGCCCGGCGAGCCCGGTCTCCCCCGGCCATTCCAGGCAGGCCACCCAGCACGGCCGGCCGGCGGCGAACGGATGCACATCGACCCCGACGCCGACCCGGGGCAGGATCACCGTGTTCACCAAACTGGACGCGGGAGCCTGCCGGCTGGTAAGCGCGGCATCCACGACGGGCTCGTCCCGCCGCGGGCCGCCGGTCATCCGCCACTCCAGGCGTCCGTGGACCGGGCGCCCGCGAACTGGGGCTCCGCGGGCCGGGCGTCGTCCGCGAGGTCGCAGCGGGCGAGTAGCGCCTCGGCGAGCACGAGATCCGCCGGTCGAGTCACCTTGAATGCCTCCTGCGCACCGGGAATGGTCGTCACCGGCACTCCCAGAGCCTCCACCAGTCCCGCATCGTCGGTCACGGCGATGTCCTCGAGCGCATACGCGGCGCTCAGCACGTCGCGGCGGAATCCCTGCGGGGTCTGCACGGCTCGCAAGCCGTCCCGCGGCGGGGTACGCACCACCCGCCCGTCGGCGTCCACCTCCTTGACCGTGTCGGCTAGCGGCACGACGGGAATCACCGCGGGATGCCCGTCGAGCACCGCCGCCGCCACCGCGTCGACCAGCTCGGGGGGCGTCAGCGGCCGGGCGGCGTCGTGGACCAGTACCACGGAGACGTCGTCGTCCACGGCCCGCAGGGCGCGGCGGACCGAATCCACCCGCTCGGCGCCGCCGGCGATCACATGCACGCCCCCGCCGAGCAACTGGGCCACGGCATCGACCAGCGTCGGTGACGCCGCGACAACGATCTGCGTCACTAGCCTGGAGCGGCGCAACGATTCCACCGTACGCACCAGCATGGGCCTGCCACCGAGGGCTCGCAGCGTCTTGGGAGTACCTCCCCCCAGCCGCTCACCCCGGCCGGCAGCCGGCACGATCGCCGCCACCCGGGGGCTCGCCACCGGCAACCGGTGACCTTCGCCCACCACAGGACCTCCCGTGTGCCATCCGCCACGAGGGCATGGCCGATCCAGCCGGCTCGGCGCGAGCCGCCGGTGGGCGCAACACCGCCCACCACCGTCTCGACGCCACTCAGCCGGAACCTGAGTCGGCAACGCGCTCGGGACGGCGGTCTCCCGGAAAGAGAATGCCTTTCCGGATTATCATGCCGTGCCGAATAGATCGCCTGTCGGCCGGACGAATTACGCCTGCGCCAACAAGCCCACGATCATCCGGCGAGAACCTCGTCGAGCATGGCCTCCGCCTTGTCCTCGTTGCTGCCCTCGGCGAGCGCAAGCTCGCTGAGGAGGATTTGCCGGGCCTTGCTCAACATTCGCTTCTCGCCCGCGGAAAGACCGCGTTCGCGATCGCGTCGCCACAGGTCACGGACGACCTCGGCCACCTTGTTCACATCGCCGGAGGCGAGCTTCTCAAGATTTGCCTTGTACCGTCGCGACCAGTTGGTGGGCTCCTCGGTGTGCGGGGCGCGGAGCACCTCGAACACCCGTTCCAGCCCGTCCTGCCCGACGACGTCACGCACCCCGACCATGCCGACATTGTCGGCCGGAACTCGGACAGTCAGATCGCCCTGAGCGACCTTCAGCACGAGATAGAGTTTTTCCTCGCCCTTGATGACGCGAGTTTCAATCGCGTCAATCAGAGCAGCACCATGATGCGGGTAAACAACGGTCTCGCCGACTTGGAACGCCATGTGTCACGTGCCCCTTCCGCCTCTACCAGCGTAACACGCACGCATCGCCGCAGGTCAGACGCACGCTGCAGGTACCAAGACCAGCAACGCCAAGGTGAGGGCCCCGGCGCCGCCTTCCGGCCACCCGCTCCGGAGGACGGGCATCCAGGGGCACAGATCCGCCCACCCACCCGCCAGATCGCCGCGCACCGACATCGAAGATGCCTACCAGGTAAAACGGGTGACGACCCGGCGGATGTTGGCTACACGTTGAGCGCGGCCGCGCGGCGAACCTGGCGCGGGGCCGGCCCGTCCGCCCGCCGGCACGGCGTCCCGGCCTGGCCGGGACGCCGTGCTGGACCCGGGCCCACCCGACCCGGTCCCGCCGCGACGCATCCCGACGCACCAGCACCCATCGCGCCACATCACCATGTAACGGTCGTCTCGACCATGCAACGGTCATCCCGCCATGAAACGGGCTATCGCCATGGAACGGACGGCGCCCGCCGGGTCGCCCGACAGGTCGTGACTCCCCCCACGCCGTGATGCTGCCCACGTCCGGGGCCGCTCGGACCAACCGCCCAGGCCAGCCGGCCCGGCTACGGCGCCGGAATCCGGCCCGAGCGTGCTCCTGGGCCAGATCCACGGGTTTCGTACCGCCCACAGCCTCCGCACGTGATGCCGAGGGATGGCTAGTGTTAGGGCCTGTTTGGGAAGTTCATC
>NZ_CDWRCK010000054.1:0-19506 GCF_977927595.1 Frankia sp. CcWB3 | reverse complement strand
ACCGACGCCACCGACGCCACTGACGACGCAGTCGCGCTTCTTGTCGTCCCAGCGGAACCAGTTGTCCTTGCCGTCCTTGCCGTCCCGATCGTCCTTGCCGTCCAGGCCGTTCCTGCCGTCCCGATCGTCCTTGCCGTCCAGGCCGTTCCTGCCGTCCCGATCGTCCTTGCCGTCCAGGCCGTTCCTGCCGTCCCGATCGTCCTTGCCGTCCAGGCCGTTCCTGCCGTCCAGGCCGTCGTCGATCCGATCGGCCCGGACCTGCTTGTCGCCGTCGATCTTGTCATCGCGGTCGCGGTCCTTGTCGTCCCGATCGTCCTTGTCGCCGAAGATGCCCCACCCGTCCTTCTTGTCGTCGCACCGGTGGTTGTCCTTGTCGTCGAGGGCGTGGGCAGCAGCCAGGCCGGGCCCGAAGGTGAGGGTGACGCTCGCCGCGCTGGATATCGCGAGAACGGCGGCGCTCCGACCCATACCTTTCTTCATCTGGTCCCCTCTCTCACGTACGGTGATCGATTAATTACTGCGAGTGATACCCTAGCGACTGAGCGTGGGGGTGCGGGTCAACCGCCCGGGCGTGGTGCGGCCGGATCGACCTCCTCGCGGCGGCGATCGGGTCGCTTCTTCGGTCTAGTTCGTCCAGTTTTCGGTGATCTCGGAATCATTGAGACCAGTGCACCTCGCTCACAAGCATGCCGCTCACGGAAAGTATCTCTACCGATTGGTAGAGTCACTATCAGTGGCCTTGTGGTGCGGGCGCGTGACGGTTCGGAGCCGCGAGCGGTGCGCTGGACGATCCACCTCGGGAGCGATCCGCACGGGCATGTAGACGATCGACGGGCGGGATGGCGGGAGGAGCTGTGAAAGGTGGGACGGGCAGCGGTAACCAGCGGCCCGCGAACGGCGCACCGACGGCCTTCTCCGTCCGCGCACCCGCCGCGGGCAGGCGCCTCCTGCTTTGGCGGTGGCTTCTCCTCGTCGGGGCGGTCCTTGTCCTCGGCAGCGGTTTCCGGCTGGCGGAACCGGCGTTCGACGCCGTCCGCGGCGGTTCCGGGGCGGACACGACGGCCGGCATCGCCGACGTCCCGCTGCCGCCCACCCCCGTGCCGACGACCGGCCGGTTCGGGCTACCTCCCGCCGTCCCCGAGCAGCCGGTGGTGGTCGTTAACAATCCGTCCCGGCTGCGCATCCCCCGGATCAGGGTGGACGCTCCGATCATTCATCTGGGTCTGAACCCGGATGGCACGCTCGGGGTGCCCAAGGCATGGGGGGATGTCGGCTGGTATGACCGTGGTCCGGCGCCTGGCGGCATCGGCCCTGCCGTGCTCGTCGGCCACTACGATTCCACCACCGGCCCGGCGGTCTTCTACCGGCTGCACGAGCTCGTGCCCGGCGACCGTGTCGAGGTCGCCTCGCCGACCGGCGTGTCCACGACGTTTGTCGTCGATCGCGCGGAGAACGTGGTGAAGTCGAGGTTCCCGGCGAACCGGGTCTACGGACCGGTACTCCGCCCTGAACTGCGCCTGATCACCTGCGGGGGCGCCTTCGATCGGAAGGCCGGGCACTATCTCAACAACCTGGTGGTGTACGCGCACGCCGAATCCTCGGCAGGAGCCGCGCCCGTCGTGCCGGCCCGGTCTGCGGCGAGCATGCTTCCGCCGAATCCGCCGCGAGTGCCCGTACCCGCGCACTCGTCGCCTGGGCTGCCGTCGCCTGGGCTGCCGAGGCCGGCGCAGATTTCGTCAGGCCAGCCGGCACGGCCGCAGCCGGCGCAGGTCGGTTCTGTCCCGGGTGTGAACCCGCAGCCCGCACCCTGACGACCCGGCCCGTTCCGCTGCCGGATCGCCGACGAGACAGCCGGAGAGATCTACGACACGTCGATGCTTGGGGGCGTCGTGACGACCTGACCGAGGTGGCGTGACCGAGCCGCCGACAGGCACCCGGCGTGACGGCATCCGTACTTCTTGCTGAGAGGCGGCGGCCTTCTGGTGCCGTGTTCAAGTGTTGGGGTGGGGGTGATTGCGGGTCGCCCGGGCATGTCCACTATCGTCATCAACGGCACTTCTGTTCTACCGATCCCTAGGTGTCCAGATTATGAAGTGTCTGTTACGTGTCATGCAGATATACCTATTTTGATAGAGATACCCGTCGAACCGATGTGCCTGGCCCTGCCCCCGGTTCGGCGGCCCCTCCGAGTATGTCGGGGCAGGTGCGGGGAGCCGTAGTTCCGGGTGTGGCCGGCGGATCCGGCCGCGTTCCGGCGGTGACGGCACTGACCGGGTCGTTGGTCGCCGGGCTGACCAGCCCGAACCCGACAGCTCCCTCGTAGGCGCACGGGAAGGACACGTCTTGCCCCGTCGTGGTATGGCCTGGCTTCCGGAGGACTGGGACCAGTTCGTCCGGAATCGTCAGCGCCCGTCGGCGCCCCACGGCTCCTCAGGCTCCGGCGCGGCTCGCCGCCGTACCACTCCTCCTCCGCGACGCGCGGTCACCATCGCCGCGTTCACCACTGGGACGATCGCGGCCTCGACCGCCGCCTTCGCGGCCACCGTCCCCGGGGGCACCGACGGAACCTCGTCGCTGGAGTCGAACTCCCTCACCCAGGAAGCCGCGCTCGTCCCGGGACACCACGCCACCGGCCACGATGCGGCCTCGGCCCGCAGGCTCGCCCCGTTGGCCACCGCCATCGCGGACCACGACCCCGTCTTCACCAGCGTCTCGATCGCCGCGGACAAGACCTCGGTCGCGCCCAACACCCCGGTGGTGCTCACGGTGCGGGCGTTGGAATCGGACAGCGGCACCCCGCTCGCGAACCAGGACGTCCGTATCGTCGTGGTGAACGGTCCCCAGTGGCAGACCTCCACGAGGTTGCGGACCGGAGCGAACGGTACCGCGCAGATCACCGCGCGCCTGCTCTCCACGACGACGATCACCGCGGTCTTCGACGGATCGAACGCCCTGCGTCCCTCCCTGGCCAGCGCCGCCACGGTGACGATCGCGAGTCCGACGAGTCCGACGGGTCCGGGACGGTCGGCTCCGGGACGGTCGGGTTCCGTGATCGACCAGGCGATTCCGAAGGTCATCCCGGGTAGTTCGATCGGGGAGAAGGCCGTCTACCTCGCGTCACTGCACAAGGGCAAGCCGTATGTCTGGGGCGAGGAGGGCCCGTACTCGTTCGACTGCTCCGGCCTCGTCCAGTACGTCTTCAAGCAGCTCGGCCGCTCGCTGCCGCGCACGGCGCAGGGGCAGTACAACGTCTCCGCCAAGGTGCCCCAGTCGGGCAAACAGCCCGGCGACTTGATCTTCTACGGTACTCCTGGGAATATCTACCACGTCGGCATCTATGCAGGGAACGGGTATATGTGGGCCGCCCCGCAGACCGGCGGTGTCGTGTCGCTGCGGCCCATCTACAGCTCCACCTACAAAGTCGGCCGCATCCTCTGAGCCCGGTCCCATCTGACCCGGTCCGAACGCCGGGGTACCCCGCCGGCGGATCCCTCTCCGCTCCCCGTGCCCCACGATCCGCTAGCGTCAGCGATGTCCGGCCCGTCGGCGGGGCGTTGCGACCTCTACCGGGCTCGGACGTCCTGACCGGCGCCGAACCCGTCGGTGGGACCTGCGGGAGCGCCGGGTGCGGTGGGCGGCCGTCCACCGCCGTCGCGTCGCGTCGCGCCGCCCAACCGGTGGAGGAGGGACGCCGCATGACCATGCCCGCCGCCTCGGACCGGATCTGGACGGTTCCGAACGCGCTGTCCGCCCTGCGGCTGCTCGGCGTGCCGGTCTTCCTCTGGCTGGTACTGGGCCCGAAGGCGGACGGTGCGGCGCTCGGCGTTCTCGCGTTCGCCGGAATCAGCGACTACCTGGACGGCAAGCTCGCGCGAGTGCTGAACCAGACGAGTCGCCTCGGCGTCCTGCTGGATCCCCTCGCCGACCGGTTCTACATCCTCGCCACCATCGTCGCTCTGACCCTCCGCGGGATCGTGCCGGTCTGGTTCGCGGTTCTGCTCCTCGCCCGCGACGTGGCGCTGCTGGCGCTGCCGCCGTTGCTGCGCCGGATCGGGGTCGGCGTCACGCTGCCCGTGCATTACCTGGGCAAGGCGGCGACGTTCAACCTGCTGTATGCCTTCCCTCTCCTGCTGTTGTCCGCCGGGGATTCCTGGCCGGCCACCGCGGCACGCCCGGTCGGATGGGCGTTCGCGATCTGGGGTACTGCCCTGTACTGGTGGTCTGGTCTTCTGTACTTCGTCCAGGCCGGCCAGCTCGTCCGGCGCTTCCGGGCGGATGCCCGGACCGGCGCAAGTGGGAGGTGACCGGTGAGAGCCGTCGTCATGGCCGGTGGCGAGGGCACCCGGCTGCGCCCGTTGACCGCGAACCTGCCCAAACCACTGCTCCCCGTCGTCAACCGGCCGATCATGGAGCATGTGCTGCGCCTGCTCAAACGGCACGGCTTCGACGAGACGGTGGTGACCGTCCAGTTTCTGGCCTCGATGATCCGGACGTACTTCGGTTCCGGTGACGAGCTCGGGATGCACCTGTCGTACGCCACCGAGACGACCCCGCTGGGCACCGCCGGCAGCGTGAAGAACGCCGAGGACGCCCTGCGGGACGAGGCGTTCCTGGTCATCAGCGGGGACGCGCTGACCGACATCGACCTCACCGACCTGGTCGCCTTCCACCGGCGTCAGGGCGCGCTCGTCACCGTCGCGCTGAAATCCGTCCCCGATCCGCTCGAGTTCGGCATCGTCATCACCGGCGAGGACGGACGGATCCAGCGATTCCTGGAGAAGCCGACCTGGGGGCAGGTGTTCTCCGACACCGTCAACACCGGTATCTACGTGATGGAGCCCGAGGTGCTTGCCCAGGTGCCGCCCGGCGAGGCGGTGGACCGGTCTGGCGACATCTTCCCCCGGCTGGTCGAGGCGGGTGCCCCGGTGTACGGCTATGTGGCGTCCGGGTACTGGGAGGACGTCGGCACCATCGCGAGCTTCCAACGGGCTCAGGCCGATGTGCTCAACCGCCAGGTCGACGTGGAGATCGGCGGTTTCGAGGTGTCCCCCGGGGTGTGGATCGGTGAGGACGCCGAGGTCCACCCGGAGGCGATCCTCAAGGGGCCGCTCGTGGTCGGCGACTACAGCAAGGTGGAGGCCGGCGCCGAGCTGCGGGAGTTTTCCGTGCTGGGCAGCAACGTGCTGGTGAAGAGCGGCGCGTTCCTGCACCGGGCGATCGTCCAGGACAACGTGCTCATCGGCCCGCAGACGAACCTGCGCGGCTGCGTCATCGGCAAGAGCACCGACGTGCTGCGGGCGGCCAGGATCGAGGAGGGCGCCGTCGTCGGAGACGAGTGCGTCGTCCGCGAGGAGGCGTTCATCTCCCATGACGTGAAGGTGTATCCGTTCAAGACGATCGAGGCCGGCGCGGTCGTCAACACGTCCGTCATCTGGGAGTCCCGCGGCCAGCGGACCCTGTTCGGGCCGCGCGGGGTGTCCGGCCTGGTGAACGCGGAGATTACCCCGGAGCTGGTGGTGCGCCTCGCCGGTGCCTACGCCACGACCCTGAAAAAGGGAGCCACCGTCACCACCGCGCGGGACGGTTCCCGCGCCGCCCGGGCTCTCAAGCGGGCCGTCATCAGCGCGTTGACCGCCGGCGCCATCAACGTCCGTGATCTTGAGGTGGCACCGATGCCGGTCACCCGCTTCGATGTCCGCTTGTCCAACGCCGCTGGGGGGATCATGCTGCGCACCACCCCCGGAGACCCGGAACGCATCGACATCATCTTCCTGGATGCCGACGGCGACGACCTCTCCCCGGTGGAGCAGCGCAAGCTTGACCGGGTCTTCTCCCGCCAGGAGTTCCGCCGGGCCTTTCCCGGTGAGATCGGTGACCTGCGTTTCCCGGCCCGCACCATGGATCTCTACATCCAGGATCTGCTTGACCGGGTCGATACCGCCGGCATCGTTGAGGCGGATCTCAAGATCGTCGTTGATCCTTCGGGTGGCTCGGCGTCCCTGGTGCTGCCGACACTGCTCGGCCGGCTCGGCGTCGACGTGCTCACCGTCAACGGACGCGTCGACGAGACCATCCCGCCCCGCAGCGCCCTGGAGGATCTGCGGGCCACCGACCGCCTGGGCGCCCTCGTCGCCAGCTCCGGGGCGGCCTTCGGCGTGCGGTTCGACCATGTCGGCGAGCGCGTCACGATCGTCGACGAACGGGGGGACCTCATCGACGATGACCGGGCCCTGCTGGTGTTCCTCGACCTCGTCGCGGCGGAGAATCCCGGCGCGGAGGTGGCCCTGCCGGTGACCATCACCCGGGTGGCCGACCAGGTTACCCGCTTCCACGGGCTGACGGTACGCCGGACCTCCCTGTCGGCTGCGGCGTTGACCGGGGTCGCCCGTGACGACGGCATCGTCTTCGCCGCCGACGGGCGGGGCGGCTTCATCGTCCCCGAGTTCGCCCCCGCGATCGACGGGATCGCGGCGTTCGTGAAACTGCTGGCCCTGGTGGCACGGACCCGGCTGACGCTCAGCACCATCGACGCCCGGATACCTTTGGTGGCGATCCTGCGTCGTTCAGTGCCCACCCCGTGGGCGGTCAAGGGCACCGTCATGCGTCGCGCGGTGGAGTCGGTCGACCCGGATGCGGGGTATGTCATCGACACCACGGACGGGGTTCGGATCGTCGGTCCGGACGGCTCCTGGATCCTGGTGTTGCCGGATCCGAGTGAGGCGGTCACCCACCTGTGGTCGGAGGGTGCCGACATCGAGGAGGCCCACGTGCTGCTGCGGCGCTGGGTCGAGGTGGTCGAGGCGCGGTAGCCGCGGCACGCGCGGCGAGGCCCTGGTCGGCGGCGCTCGGTGTCCGGTCGGTCAGAATGCCGAATGTGCGAGAACGGACCGGATGGCCACGCCGAGGGCCGGTATGCTCCGTGGCCACCGGCCCTTCGGATCCCTGCGGCGTCTCCGAGCGGGCCCGTCGCCCCTGGCTGCGCCCCCTCGCCCTGGCCCTCGTCCTCGGCCTGCTCGGCCTGGTGATAGCCACCGGGGCCCGGCGTGCCGCGACGACGGCCGGGGAACGTGCGGAGCTCGTCGCGGCCCTGCGCGCGGAGATCCATGAGCGATCCGCCGCGACTACTGCGGCCGCGACCCGGGTCAGCGAGCTGCGCCTGCGGGTGAAGATGGCGCGGGAACAGCGCGCCCGGGCCGAGCGCGAGCTGGCCCGGGCCACGGCGGCACTGTCGGATCTCGGGCCGGCGGCCGGCTGGTCCCCCGTGCGTGGACCGGGTGCCCGGATCGAGCTCGCGGACCGGACCTCCCCCGGGCCGTCGGCACCCTCGGCACCTCGTGCGTCAACGGCGCCCACCCCGCTGCGCCCGTCGACCGGGCCCGCTAGTCCCCGCCCCGCACCGGCGTCCGACTGGACCCGGATTCAAGATCGAGACCTTGCTGATCTTGTCAACGTGCTGTGGATCTCGGGTGCCGAGGCTGTCGCGGTCAACGGCGTCCGCCTGACGGCTCTCAGCGCGATCCGGGCGGCCGGTGATCTCGTTCTCGTCGGATTCGTGCCGATGATCGCGCTGTACACCGTCGAAGCGGTGGGTGATCCGGACGATCTCGTGCGGCGTCTCGAGGAGTCCGCCGTGATCGACCGGCTGCGGCATCGTCCCGACTCACCGGTGACCTCCCTGGCGGTCGTCACTGTCAGAAACCTGACCCTGCCCGCGGCCGATCCCCGGGCGCTGCGGCATGCTCGACGGAGCGAATCATGATCGTCGTGGTAGCCCTTGCCCTGGGCGTGACGGCCGGCCTGGTGCTGGGCCCGACCGTCCCCGACTGGATGGATCCCTACCTCCCAGCCGTTGTGGTGGCCGCGGTGGACGCTGCTCTCGGCGGCGCGCGGGCCGTCGCGGAGAGGGTGTTCGACGACCGGGTGTTCATCGTCTCGTTCGTCTTCGACGTCGCGGTTGCCGTCCTGATGGTGCTACTTGGCGACCTGATCGGGTTCGGCGGCGCGTTGTCCACCGCGGTGGTCGTGGTGCTGGGCATCCGCATCTTCGCCACCGCGACCGCGTTGCGTCAGCATCTGATCAAGGTCTGACGGTGGCGGTGACCTCGACAGGCGACCCTGCGGGATCCGGGCCCGGACGGAAGTCCGTACCCGATCCGAAGCCCGATCCGACCCCGGTCGCCGAGCCGCCGGTCCCCGAGGGGCCGGTCCCCGAGCCGCCGTCGGACCCGCCCACGTCGCCCGTCGTGGTCCCTGTCGCGTCGGAGCCGACGCCGAGCCCGGTTCCGGGGCACGCCCGGCCGGGTCGTGCCCGGACGCGGCGTGCCCTGAGCCTGGTCCTGCTCGCCGGTCTCGGTTTCGCCGCGGTCGCCGCGACCCGGTCCGCGGAGCCGTCCTTCGGACTTGCCACCGCGCGGCCGGGCGAGCTCGCCGCGACCCTCGGTGCGATCGGCGCCGTCGACCGGTCCCTGGCGGCCCGGCATCATCAGCTCCGCCAGGAGGCGGAACCGATGATGCCGCCCGTGCCGACGTCGACGCCGGCCCCGGCGGCCGGGCCGGGCGAGGTGCGTCGCGAGGCCGACCGGCTGGCGATCCTCACCGGCATCGTGCCGGTCACCGGATCGGGGCTCGAGCTGACGATCCATGACCCCCACCGCGCGGTCGACTCCTCGATCCTCGTCGACGCCCTGCAGGAGCTACGGGACGCGGGCGCCGAGGCGATCGAGATCGCCGGGGTCCGAGCGGTCGTCTCGACCTACGTGGCCGACGAGCCCGGGCGGGGGTTGGTGGTCGACGGCACGTCGATCGCGCCGCCGTACGTGCTGCGGGTGGTGGGCGACGCCCACACGCTGGACCAGGCGATGCGGATCCCCGGCGGGGTGCTCGATACGGTAGCGGCACGGGACGGGGCGCAGGCGACCGTTCGGACCTCCGAGCACATCGAGATCCGTGCGCTGCGACCCGCTCCGAGTCCTCGCTATGCCCGTCCGGCCGGATAGGGGACCCTGTCCGGGCCAGTCGAGGAACGTGGTTCCTGGTGGAGTTCGCGGCGCGGTACGGCGTCGGGCCGGGCGGCGCAGAGCGGTCCGCGGAGTGGTCAGAGCAAGGGGAGGCGATCTCCGGTGTACCCGGACGACCTGAAGTACACCCGTGAGCACGAATGGATCCGGCTCGACGGGAGCACGGCACGGGTCGGCATCACGTCCTACGCGCAGGAGGCGCTGGGCGACATCGTCTTTGTCTCTCTGCCCGACCTCGGCTCCGCGGTCCAGGCCGGTGAGTCCTTCGGAGAGGTCGAGTCGACCAAGAGCGTGTCCGAAATCTACGCGCCGATCGCCGGAGAGGTGACGGCGCGCAACGAGGCGCTTGCCGGTGCGCCGGAACTGATCAACTCTGATCCCTACGGGGGAGGCTGGCTCGTCGAGCTCACGGTCGCGGATGTCGCCGGCGTCACCGGCCTGCTGACCGCCGAAGAGTACGCGGAGCACGTGAAGGAAAACTGAGAGTATCTGGTTTGTGTCCATGGTGGGTGGTGGGCCACACCACGCCGAACAACACGGGTCGCACCCTTTTCACGACCGTGCCCGCGATGCACTAGCCTCGGAGTGCACCGGGGCACGATCGTGGACGGCCCGACCGCCGCCATGTGATCATCCTGGTGATGGGGGTGGGCTGCGGACGTCTGGCTACCACCATCGCAGTGTTGGCAGAGACGTTCCCGCCGCCCGTTCGGTGGCGGCCGAAGCGGCTGGGGTACCCCGCCCGTGCGGGATCCCGGCAGGAAGCGGACGCGACTGTGTTCTGCACGAGGTGCGGACAGCAGAACCCGTCCGACGCGCTGTACTGCGCGCGGTGCGGGTCTCCTCTGGTGCGTCCGGGTGAGCCCGTGGCGCCGGAGAGCCCCGCGGAGCAGACGTCGACGCTGAACCTGGCGGCCGCGCTGTCCGGCATCGAGGGCGACCACGTCGACGAGTCGACCGAGCGGGACGCCGTCGCCGCCGTCGACGCGCTACCTCCCGGTTCGGCGTTGCTCGTCGTCAAGAGGGGGCCGAATGCGGGGAGTCGTTTTCTGCTGGATGCCGACATGACCACCGTCGGCCGCCATCCCGAGAGCGACATCTTCCTCGACGACGTGACCGTCTCCCGCCGGCATGCGGAGTTCCATCGCTCGCCGTACACCAAGGGCTTCTCGGTTCGCGACGTCGGGAGCCTGAACGGTACCTACCTCAACCGCGAGCGGATCGACTCGGCTGAGCTCACCAGCGGCGACGAGGTGCAGATCGGCAAGTTCCGCCTGGTGTTCCTGACCGGCGCGAGCTACGGGGGGTCAGCGGCACGGTGACGAGGAAGGACCCACGGTGAGCGGCGGCCTCGCCGCGGCATCGCCGGCCCCGCGTTCGGGCGCAGCGCGCTCGGACCAGGCCGGACAGAACGCGAAGGTGCTCAACATCGGCCAGGTTCTCGACCGTCTGCGGGCGGACTTCGCCGACATTACCCTGTCGAAGATCCGTTATCTCGAGGCGGAGGGACTCGTCGAACCCGCCCGTACCAGCGCGAACTACCGCAAGTACTCGGTCGACGACGTCGCCCGGCTCCGTTACGTCCTGCACGCGCAGCGGGATCGCTTTCTTCCGCTGCGCGTGATCAAGGAGGAGCTGGCGTCGCTCGACCGCGGTGAGACCCCGGTGCATCGGCCCGGACCCCGCGCGCTGCCTCCGCATCCGACCCCTACCGGCCTGGACGCGTTCCTCGGGGCGGAAAGGGTTAGGATGTCGCGCCGGGAGCTTCTCGCCGCCGCGGGGCTCGGCGACGAGGCCCTGACCGAGCTGGAACAGCACGGCCTGGTGGGTCCGATCGCGGGCGGCGGGTACTACGATTCCGACGCCCTGCTCGTCGCGCGGACCGTGGCGCTGCTGGCCGGCCACGGCGTGCAGCCCCGGCATCTGCGGGCCGCCCGCACCGTGGCCGACCGTGAGGCTGGTCTCATCGAGGCCGCCGTCGCCCCGTTGCGGGGCCAGCGCGGTGGTGAGGGCTCGGGACGGCACGCCGAGACCGCCGATGAGCTGGCGGCGTTGGTGGTCCGCTTGCACGCGGCCCTGTTGCGCTCCCGGCTGGCGGCGGGACGCTCGAGTTGAGACCGAGGTGAGGAGGCTGCCGGGGCTGCGCTCGGAGTGCCTTGCCGGACAGCCGAACCGGTGGGCGCGCTGACGCCGGACGGAAGCGGGGATACTGTCTCCCCTGTGGGGTTTTCTGGCTCCGGTCACAACATCCCGCCCCGCCCCACCTGCGAGGAGGTAGATCGGTGCATCGGCTGGACATCGTCGGCGTGCGAGTCGAGCTTCCGTCGAAGCAGCCGATCGTCCTGCTCAAGGAGGTGGGCGGTGAGCGGTATCTGCCCATCTGGATCGGTGCTGTTGAGGCGACGGCGATCGCCTTCGCCCAGGAGGGCATCACGACGGCTCGACCTATGACCCATGACCTGATGCGGGACGTGTTGCGCGCGCTGCAGACGGATCTGACCCGGGTGACCATCACCGACCTTCAGGACGGCGTCTTCTTCGCCACGCTCGTGTTCGGCAACGGGGTGGAGGTCTCCGCCCGGCCGTCCGACGCGATCGCGTTGGCGATGCGGATGGGAGCGCCGGTCTACGGGGTCGAGGCGGTCCTGGCCGAGGCCGGGATCACCGTTCCCGAGGAACAGGAACAAGAACAGGAGAACGAGCTGGAGAAGTTCCGGGAGTTCCTTGACACGATCTCCCCGGAGGATTTCAACACTCCCGGCTCCTGAGGGTTCCCGGCTTCTGAGGGTTCCCGGTTCCCGAGGGCTCCTGGCCCCTGAGCCTCCCAGTCCTTGGCGTGCCCGCTTGGGAGCAGGTCGGCCGTTGAGGCCTTCAGCCAGCCCTGGCCAAGGTCGGCTGTGATCCAGTGTGCGGGCAGTATCGGAGCGCACTTCCGATTTGACCGATCTGTTGAATGACGTCCGCTGGACTACAGACACGCCGGCTTAGATCATTGAAGGAACCGCGCGTCGCTCCTACGGTCGGGAGAGCCCGACCGTAGAGTTCGTGCCCCTGCCCGCGGTAGACGTGGCGGAACGGGCTCTCTCCGGCTCTGACCTTGCCGGGCTGTGGCAACGGCGTGATGCGTTCCGCCCGGGTCCGTGCCGACGGGTGGGCGGGCGGTCCCGGCTTACGGGCACAGGGGTGCCGCGTCGCGGTCTCGCAGACCGTCGACCGGCGGCGGTCGGGGACAGGGAGTCGTGTGGTCGAGGTGATCGTGGCAGGCCGCACGACGGTGGAAACGGTTCGATCGGGCCGGGTGCCCGGGCTGGCGGCGTCGGGTGACGTCGGCGGTCGGGACGGATCCGGAACGGTCCGGAGGATGGGGCTGGCATGGCGGCGAAGTGCGTACAGCGATGATCGAACAGGGCCAGCTCTTTCCGGATGAGATTCCTGAACCGCCGGGGGACGACGTCGGGTACCGGGGGCCGACGGCCTGCGCCGCGGCGGGCATCACCTACCGCCAGCTCGACTACTGGGCTCGGACCGGTCTGGTCGTCCCCAGCGTCCGCGACGCGTCCGGTTCCGGCAGCCAACGGCTGTACTCCTTTCGTGACGTCCTGGTGCTGCGCGTGGTCCGCAAGCTACTCGAGGCCGGTGTGTCGCTGCAGAACATCCGGGTGGCGGTGGAGCATCTGCGTACCCGCGGCGTGGACGACCTGGCGCAGCTCACCCTGATCAGCGACGGCTCCACCGTGTACGAGTGCACCTCGGACGACCAGGTGATCGATCTTGTCCGGGGTGGGCAGGGCGTGTTCGCCATCGCCGTTGGCCGAGCCCTGCGCGACATGCGTGGCCAGCTGGCTGAACTGCCCTGCGAGCGGCCTGGTCATCCGCCGGCGACCCATCCCGGCGACGAGCTGGCCAGTCGTCGGACCCGGCGGAGCTCGGCCTAGCCTCCCCCCGCCTTTATTCGGTTCCGAACTGTCGGAGGTTCGTCGTACGGTCCGCCTCGTGACAGACAACCCGGCGGTCCTCACCGAGGGCCTGCAGAAGAGCTACGGCGGCAAACGAGCGATGGTGGGCCTGGACCTGCGGGTCGATGCCGGCACCGTGCACGGCATGCTGGGGCCCAACGGAGCCGGCAAGACGACGGCGGTACGCATCCTGTCGACCCTGCTGCGCCCGGACGGCGGCCAGGCCAGGGTCCTCGGTCTGGACGTCGTCCGGCAGGCGGACGCGCTGCGTGCCCGGATCGGTCTGACCGGTCAGTACGCGGCGGTCGACGAGCGGCTCACCGGCCTGGAGAACCTGGAGATGTTCGGGCGGCTCTACCGGCTGCGCAGCCGCGTCGCGCGGGCCCGCGCGGTCGAGTTGCTCGAGCGGTTCGAGCTCGCCGAGTCGGCCGGTCGGCAGGCGCGTACCTACTCGGGCGGGATGCGGCGGCGGCTCGATCTCGCGGCCAGCCTGATCATCAACCCGGCGGTGCTGTTCCTCGATGAGCCGACCACCGGACTGGATCCCCGCAGCCGTTCGGCGATGTGGAGGGTGATCGCCGATCTGGTGCGGGACGGCACGACGGTCCTGCTCACGACGCAGTACCTGGAGGAGGCCGACCGGCTGGCCCACCGGATCTCGGTGGTTGACGGCGGCCGGGTCATTGCGCGGGGTACCCCGAACGAGCTGAAGTCGCAGGTCGGTGGCGACCGGCTGGACATCGTCGTCGGTGGTGACGCCGCCGAGGATGTCCAGGCCGCCCGGGCGGTGCTTGCCCGGTTCGGATCCGGCGCGGCGACGGCCGACGGGGAGACGCGCCGGGTCAGTGTGCCGGTACCGGGCGCGAGCGTGCTGTCCGACGTGGTCCGGGGTCTCGACGAGCTGGGGGTGCCGATCTCCGACGTCGCCCTGCACCGGCCGTCGCTGGACGACGTCTTCCTCGCCATGACCGGGCGCGCTCCGGCCGGCAGCGAGGTGCCGCCCGCACGCGCGGGCGGCGACGGCCGTGGCGACACCGACACCCCTGATGACCGGGGCGACAAGGACGACAAGGACGATGACAAGGACATGGTGACCATATGAGCACCCTCGAGCTGACTCCAGCGGGGCGCGGGCAGCTGTCGTGGGCCGTTGCCGACGCGTGGGTGATGTGCCGGCGCAATCTGATCCAGACCTGGCGGATACCCGAGCTCGTCATCTTCGCGACCATCCAGCCGGTCATGTTCGTCCTGCTGTTCACCTATGTCTTCGGTGGCGCGATCAACGTGGGTGACGGGGTCAAGTACGTGGACTACCTGATGCCGGGCATCTTCCTGCAGACGGTGATCTTCGGGTCGATGCTGACCGGCGTGGGGCTGGCGGAGGACCGTCAGCGGGGTCTGATCGACCGGTTCCGTTCCCTTCCCATGAGCAGGTCGGCGCTGCTCACCGGCCGTACCCTGGCCGATCTCGCCCGCAACGTCTTCATCGTCGTAGTGATGCTTCTGGTGGGCCTGGCCGTGGGATTCCGGTTCGGGGAGACCACGGTGCCGGCGGTGCTGGCCGGGTTCGGGCTGATGCTGTTGTTCTCGTACGCCTTCTCCTGGCTGTCCGCCGTCATCGGGCTGTCGGTGAGTAGCGCGGAGGCGGCGCAGTCGGCGGGATTCATCTGGATTTTCCCGCTGGTCTTCGCCAGCTCGGCCTTCGCCCGGGTGGAGACCATGCCGGGCTGGCTGCAGGCGTTCGCCCAGCATCAGCCGGTGACGGTGACCGTCGACGCCGTGCGGGCGTTGTTCCTCGGCGGTCCGATCGTCTCCGTTCTCCTGCAGTCCCTCGCCTGGTGTCTGGGCCTGCTGGTGGTGTTCGGGCCGTTCGCCGCGCGCGTGTACCGGCGGTCGGCCTCGCGCTGACCGGCGGGCCCGACCGCCGGCCGCGGGCCGCACCGAGCGTCGCCGAGGCGCGGCTCATGGTCAGGTGCGGCCCTCGGTCTCCTGGGCGTTGCCCAGCGTCGCCTCGTAGGCGAGCCATTCGGCCCGCAGGACCGGCCAGCCGTCGGCGCGCAGCAGGTCCACCACGGCGGGGTCGTCGTCGACCACGACGGCGACCCGACGGCCGGCGCCGAGCTCGCGAAGTTCGGCGCGTTTGAACACCCGAGCCGGCCGACGGTCGGCGTCCGGACGCATCCGCAGCTCACCCGGCGGCAGATCCTGCTCGGTCAGCCAGCGCCGCGTCGCCTCTCTGGAACGCTCCGGCCGGCCGGTCAGCCATACCACCTCGTGGTCCCGAGCCAGCTTGCGGGCTAGTTCCATCCCTTCGGCCAAGGGGGGATCGGCGGGCGCCGCTGCGAAGAACGCCTCCCAGTCACTGGGACTGGCGCGCAGGAAGCGCAACCGGTGTCGGACGTCGGCCACCACCCCGTCGACGTCAATGACGGCGAGCGGTCGCTGTTTCGCCGCCGCCGTACCCGCCGTCTCCGTGAGGCCCGCCGTGTCAGCCGTGTCAGCCGGGTCCGTCACCGACGTTCCCTTTCCACCTGCTCATCGCCGACCTTCGCCCCTTCGATCGGTGCGCTGGCTTACCTGACCGGGACGGTTGCCCCGACGGATCATTGAACACGCGCGGCGCCGTTGATTTGGTGCCGGTCGAGGGGTAGCCCGCTCCGGTGGTCCCGGCGTCGCCGTCGTCCGGAACGGCCAGGCTGCGGGTGGTTGTACCGATAACGTCGCCGATGTCGTCGCATGCTTTCGTCCGGCGAGGTCCCCGTGCCCAGACCGTCGCGCCGGCAGGACAGTTCGGCCGGTCGGCGCGTTCTGGGATGTTTGCTCCGTCGGACGTGTCATGGTCGTCGGGGGGCTCGACGCCGAGCACGGCAACACACAGTGTGGGGAGGTCAACGTGTCGGGTACCCGGCGGGCGCGCACGCTCGTGGCCGGTATCCAGTCCTCGCTGGGGGCGGCACTGGCGCTCGCCGATCGGCTGGATGAGCAGGCGGACCGGATCGAGGCCGAAGCGGGTTCCGGTGTCGCCGGGAAGGCTGATGGCCTCGGTGAGTCCGGTGCGGGGCGGCTCGACGTCGCCGGGGAGCTCGCCCGGGCCGCCGTGATCGCCCGTTCCCGGGCGCGTGGATTCGCCGGCGCGTCCTGGGCGGCGCCCGACTGGCGGCACGGCCCCTTCGGCGTCGCCCCGGTCGGCGACCGGGCTCGTTTCCGGCCCGCTCTGTGGCAGGTCGGCCAGGTCATCGTGCCGCCCGACGATCCCACGGCGCAGCACCGGACGGTGCCACTGGCCATCCCGCTGCTGGACGGCCTGAACCTGCGGATCGAGACGACCCGGTCCCGCCGGCCCGCCGCGGTCGACCTCGTGCGTGGCCTGCTGACCCGCGTCCTCGCCGCGGCGCCGGCCGGGCGGGTCCGACTCGTCGTCTATGACCCCCACGAGCTCGGTGCCGGGCTCGCTGGCTTTGCGCCGCTGCGTGCCGCCGGTGTGGCCACTCCCACGCTCACGACGCGGGCCCGGCTCGAGGAGGTCCTCGCGGAGCTGTCGGCGGAGGTGGGAAGGATCACTGTGGACCGGCTCGGTGGCCGGTTCGACTCGTTGCGGGAGCGGGAGGATGCTGGGCTTCCGCGTTCGGAGCCCTGGCGCGTCCTGGTGCTGCTCGGTGAGCCCCGGCTGCACGACGAGGGCGCGCGGGCGCTCGCCGCCATCGCGGCCCAGGGCCCGTCCTGCGGGGTGGTGGTGATCTCCATCGTGGAGGTCCGGCCGTCCGGTGCGGAGCCGGTCCTGGGCGGCTCGCGGGACGATCCCGATGAGGTGACGCCGCTGGATCCCGACGTCATCGGCCTGGAGCCCGACGAGGACGAGGACTCGGTGACGGAACCCCTGCCGAGGTCGGTGGTGTTCACCGCGGTCGAGCTCCTCGCCGATCGGCCGGGATGGCGCCGGGTCGCCGCGGGAGGCTGGTGCACATCGCTGACCGGTCTGCTGCGGGTCGAGCTGGACCCGCCGCCGCACTCCATGCTGGTCGCCGCGGTCACGGCTCAGGTCGCCGCGGCGGCCACCCGGGAGGCCGCCCGGCCGCCCGCCATCAGCGACATGCTGCCCCGCGGCCTGTGGGAGTTCGACAGCGCCGCCGGGGTGGGTGTTGAGGTGGCGCAGGGCCCCGACGGGCCGGTGGGGTTCACCTTCGACGACGACACCGTGCATGCCCTCGTCGGCGGCCAGGCCGGGTCGGGCAAGTCGACGCTGCTCCTCGACGTGATCTACGGGATCGCCGCGCGTTACGGGCCCGACCAGGTCCGCTTCCATCTGCTCGACTTCAAGGAGGGGCTGGAGTTCGCCCAGTTCGCCGCCGGTCCGACGGACCCGTTCTACCTGCCGCATGCCGATACCGTCGGCATCGAGAGCGACCGCGAGTTCGGCGTCGCGGTGCTGCGGGCGGTCCGTGAACAGATGCGCCGCCGCGCCGTGGCGATGCGTGCGGTCGGCGCCCGCGACCTGCGAGGCCTGCGGGCGGCCGACTGGAGCTCGCCCTGGCCGCGGATCATCGTCGTGGTCGACGAGTTCCAGGTGATGCTCACCCCGATGGACTCGGTGGCGCGGGAGGCCGTCGCGCACCTGGAGGTCCTGGCCCGCCAGGGCCGCGCCTACGGGGTCCATCTGCTGCTCGCCAGCCAGACGCTGTCCGGTATCGACGCGCTCGACGCCACCGCCGGCAAGCGTGGTTCGATCTTCGGGCAGTTCGCGTTGCGCGTGGCGCTGCGTACCTCGATCTCGGAGTCGCGGGTCCTGCTGTCCACGGCGAACGAGGCGGCCGGCGCGCTCTCGGGCGTCGGGGAGGCTATCGTCAACCGGCGCAACGGCCATCCTGCGGGCAACGAACTCGTCCGGGTCGCCTTCCCGGATCCGGCGGCGATAGGCGTGCTGCGTGGGCGGCTGGCGGCCACGACCGCGCGCAGTGTGCCGAAGGCAAGGCCCCCGCGGGTCTTCGCTGGTCACGCCCCCGCGGTTCTTGACGACAACCCGATCTACCAGGCGTTGGACGGGCGTCCGGCGCCGACGGCCGTCGAGGCGGCTGCGGCCGAAGCGATCCTCGGCGGCGGTGGCGAGGGCGGTGGCGAAACCGGTCCGAGCCTGCTGCCGGGCAGTGTGTCGCCGGGTCGCGCCTCCGGCTCCGGGGACGGCTCCGAGAACGATGTCGATCCCCTCGCGCTGGTCGGCGTGCCTCTGGACCTCGCGCCGCCCGCGGTCGGGGTACGGCTTGCCGCGTTGCCCGGCCGGCATCTCGCCGTGCTCGGTCCGCTACGTCGGGAGGCGGTCGGCATCCTGCAGGCGGCGGCGGCCAGCGTCGCCGCGCAGGTCCCGGCCGGTGGACTCGTGGTCGAGATCATCGCCGCGGAGCCGATGGCGCTCGCCGCCGCGGAGGTGCTCGCGGCGCGTGTGCGCCGGGCCGGGCATCCCGTTCGGGTCGCCGATGTCACCGGCCTGCGGTCGGTGTTGGCCGGTGCCGCCGACGAGACCCGTGCCCGGGAGGAGTCCGCACTCACCGGCAGCGTGGGCCCGGTCGCGCCGCCGCTGCGGCTCATCGTCGTCTTTGCGATGGACGCCGGCCGGGCCGGGCTGGAAGCGCGTGACCCGGTGACCCGTCGCACCGGACTGGACGACCTGCGCACGCTCACCCGCCGGGGACCGGCGCAGCGCGTGCACCTGCTGGGCTGGTGGCGGGGAGTGTCCCGGCTGGCTGAGGACCTCGGTCCGGGTAACCGGGACGACATCGCCGCGTGGATGGCGGCCGGGGTACCCGGCAGCGACCTGTTCGTCCTGGCCGGACACCGGTCGGTGGCCGGTGGGACCATGCCGAATCGGGCGGTCCTGTTCGACCGGCACGTCCAGGCCGAACCGCGCACCGTGGTGCCGTTCGCGCCGTTGGATCAGGGGTAGCCCGATGTGGACCGACGACGGGGCGGGAACCGACGGCGATGTGGCGGGTGTCGGCGAGGTGGGGATCGACGGCCGAGCAGGCGCCGGGAGAGGACGGAACGGGATCGTGGCTGGATTTGTGCCGGTGGATGCCTCCGATCTCGCCGACCTGTTCGGCGACCCGGACCTTGGTGATCCGGATCTCGCCGACCCGGCCAAGGCGGCGATGCAGTACCGGCGCCTGCTCGGTGCGTCCGACGAGGCCCGGGCCCGGGCCGGCCGCGACGCCCGCGACCGGCGTCAGGGCGGCCGGGCGGCCGCGCGTCGGCACCGGGACGCCGCGCAGGACATCCGGGTCAGGGTCCGCAGCGTCTGGGACCAGGTCGCCGAGCCCCTCGCCCAGTACGGGCTCACCGAGCTCGACCAGCTGCGCTCGGCGGCTGGCGACACCTCGGCCGATGCGGCTGCCGCCGCCCCGCGGGTCGGCCTGGCGAAGAAGGGGACGGCGGATCGCGGCCTCTACCGCGACGGGGGCGGGTACGCCCTGGCCGAACCGGGCGATCGGCGGGGCCGATCGTTGGCACAGGCCGGACGGGAGGCCGACCGCACGGGACGGGGG